>NZ_RAWR01000219.1:0-17526 GCF_003986945.1 Corallococcus sp. AB018
CCCCGCCGCCCGAGGCCGCCTCCGCTCCGCCGGCCGGGTCCGATACCGGACATCCCGCTGGCCAGCCGACCCCTCCAGCCCTCGCCCGCCCGGTGACCCTGGTGGTGGGCGGCGACGTGACGGTGGGCTACCACTACGAGGAGTACTTCGAGGATCAGGTGGCCAAGGGGAGGACGCGCGAGGAGATGTTCGCGTACGGCTTCCGCGAGGTGATGCCCATCGTGGACTCCGGCGACCTGTTCGTCGTGAACCTGGAGTGCCCGTACACGGACAGCACGGTGAAGCTGCCCAAGAACTTCAACTTCCGCGCGCGGCCGGAGCTGGTGAACGTGCTCACCGCGGGCCGCGTGGGCGTGGTGAGCCTGGCCAACAACCACATGATGGACTACGGCGCCCAGGGGCTCCTGGACACCCTCACCTCCCTGGAGGCCGCGCGCATCCCCTACTTCGGGGCCGGCCGCACCCTGGCGGAGGCGCGCCGCCCGGCCATCCTCACCGTGGGGGGCCTGCGCGTCGCGTTCCTGGGCTACTTCTTCCTGGGCACGCGCAACATCGAACCCCGGGAGGTCTACGCCACGGACACCACGCCGGGTGTGGCCGGGCACTTCTCCGACGTGGAGGTGATGGAGCGGATGCTGCGCGAGGACATCGCCGCGGCGAAGGCCCAGGCGGACCTGGTGCTGCCCTTCTTCCACTGGGGCATCGAGGGCAACACCACCCCGGAGCCGTACCAGGTGCGGCTGGCGCACGCGGCCATCGACGCGGGGGCGGCGGGGGTGTTGGGCAGCCACCCGCACGTGCTCCAGTCCATGGAGCTGTACCAGGGCAAGCCGGTGCTCTACTCGCTGGGCAACTTCGTGTTCGGCGGGAACTGGAACCCCCGGGACAAGCGCAGCGTCCTGTGGCGGGCGCGCTTCGACTCCACGGGTTATGTCTCCAGTGACGTGCTGCCCCTCAGGACCGACCGCTACCCCGAGTTCCCCGTCCAGCCGGTGCCCGTCACGGGTGCCGAGGCCGATGGGGTGATGACGCTGCTGCGCACCGCGTCGCAGGGGACGCCGGGGCTGGAGCGGATGCTCCCCGCGTTGGAAGCCGGGGGAGCAGGGAGCCAGCCGCCCCCCTCCTCCAGTGTGAGAGGGGGGCAGTAGCTTCCAGGACTACTTGTTGTTGCGCTGGCCGCGCTTGAAGCGCGTGCGGCGGCGCTTCAGCTGCGCCTTCCGGGTCTTGGCGCGGTTCTTCAGCTTCTTCTTGGAACGATTCCCCTTCTGTGCGGCCATGTGGAAGGACTCCGTGTTGAGCGTGATTCAAGCCGCACCGGGCGGCGACGGGGGCCGTTCTACATGCCGCTGCCCATACGGCCAAGGTTTTCCTTGACGCCCTCGGCCCTTGCCACGGGGCGCCCAACGGGGCAAGACGCCCCGGGAACCACGCATGATTGACAAATTGGAAGAGGTCGAGCGCCGCTTCGAGCGGCTCACGGCCGACCTGTCGAACCCCGATATCCTCGCCGACACGGCGAAGCTCCAGAAGGTGTCCAAGGAGCGCGCCGGGCTGGAGAGGCTCGTCGAGACCTTCCGCGGCTACCGCAAGGTGCTGGCGGACCTGTCGGAGGTGGAGTCGTGGCTGTCCAGCTCCGACCCCGACGAGAAGGCCTACGCCAAGGAGTCCCTGCCGGGCCTCAAGGAGCAGCGCGAGGAGCAGGAAGCCGCGCTGAAGATCCTCCTGCTGCCCAAGGATCCCAATGACGAGAAGAACGTCATCCTGGAGATCCGCGCGGGCGCGGGTGGCGACGAGGCGGCCCTCTTCGCCGAAGAGGTCATGCAGATGTACCTGCGCTACGCGGACCGCAAGGGATGGAAGGCGGACATCCTGGACATGAGCGCGGGCAACGCGGGCGGCGTGAAGGACGCCACGGTGACGCTCTCCGGGGACGCCGTGTTCAGCCAGCTCAAGTACGAGTCCGGCGTCCACCGCGTCCAGCGCGTGCCGGCCACGGAGACGCAAGGGCGCATCCACACCTCCACCATCACCGTGTCGGTGATGCCGGAGGCGGAGGACGTGGACGTGCAGATCAACCCCGCGGACATCGAGATGCAGGTGATGCGCTCCACGGGCGCCGGTGGCCAGAGCGTCAACACCACGGACTCCGCGGTGCGCCTCATCCACAAGCCGTCCGGCATCGTGGTGAAGTGCCAGCAGGAGAAGAGCCAGGGGAAGAACCGCGCCATGGCCCTGCGCATGCTGCGCGCGAAGCTCTACGACATGGAGCAGGAGCGCATCCGCAACGAGCGCGACTCCATGCGCCGCGGCCAGGTGGGCACGGGCGACCGCAGCGAGAAGATCCGCACCTACAACTTCCCGCAGGACCGGCTCACCGACCACCGCATCGGCCTCACCGTGCACAACCTGCCGGCCATCATGGTGGGCAACGTGGACGAAGTGATTACCGCCTGCCGCACCCACTACCAGGCCGAAGCCCTCAAGGCGCAGACGGGCGGCGGGCGTCCCGCCAGCGAAGCATGAGCGACGTCTGGACCATCCGCCGGCTCCTTACCTGGACGACGGGGCACTTCGAGAAGCGCGGGGTGGACGCGCCCCGGCTCACGACGGAAATCCTGCTCGCGCACGTGCTCAAGACAGGCCGCGTGCGCCTGTACGTGGACCTGGACCGGCCGCTGTCCAAGGACGAGCTGGCCGCCTTCAAGGCACTCATCGAGCGCCGGATGGCGGGCGAGCCCACGAACTACCTGACGGGCACGAAGGAGTTCTACAACCGCCCGTTCAAGGTGGACGCGCGCGTGCTCATCCCCCGGCCGGAGACGGAGCTGCTGGTGGAGGCGGTGCTGCACTCGGTGCCGAAGGATGCGCCCAGCCGCGTGCTGGACGTGTGCACGGGCTCCGGCTGCATCGCCATCAGCGTGGCGGCGGAGCGGCCCCAGGCGACGGTGCTGGCCACGGACCTGTCCAGGGACGCGTGCGCGCTGGCGCGTGAGAACGCGCAGGCCCTGGGCGTGGCCGAGCGCGTGAGCGTGCTGGAGGGCGACCTGTTCTCTCCCCTGCCCCCGGACGCGACGTTCCGGGTGGTGGTGTCGAACCCGCCGTACATCGACTCGGGCGACATCGCCGGGCTGTCCGCCGAGGTGCGGCGCGAGCCCCGGCTGGCGCTGGATGGCGGGCCGGACGGACTGGTCGCGCTGCGGCGGGTGATTGAGGGCGCCCGGCGGGTGCTGGAGCCTGGCGGATTGCTTGCATTGGAGATGGGTGAGACCCAGGGAAGCGCCGTCCTGGAGCTCCTGCGGGCCGCGGGCTACTCCGACGCGCGCGTGGAGAAGGACCTGGAACGGCGTGAACGCATGGCGTTCGGGACACAGCCCGCGGCCTGACGGCCACGGGACACGCGGCCCGGCAACCGCACGCACGAGAAGGCACGTCAAAGACATGGACAAGATCGTCATGAAGGGTGGCACCGCGCTGCACGGCGAGGTGGAGGTCTCCGGCGCGAAGAACGCGGCGCTGCCCATCCTGGCCTCCGCGCTGCTGGCGGATGGCACCACCACCTTCCGCAACGTGCCGGACCTGGCGGACGTGGCCACGATGCTGGAGGTGCTCCGCACGATGGGCTGCGAGGCCGCGCGGCTCACCGGCAAGAAGGCGGACACGTGTGAAATCAGCATCGCGGGGAACATCACCCCGGAGGCCCCCTACGACCTGGTGAAGACCATGCGCGCCAGCGTCCTGGTGCTGGGGCCGCTCGTGGCACGCTTCGGCCGGGCGCGCGTGTCCATGCCGGGCGGGTGCGCCATTGGCGCGCGTCCCATCGACCAGCACCTCAAGGGCCTGAAGGCGCTGGGCGCGGACATCCACCTGACGGAAGGCTACGTGGAGGCCCGGGCCAAGCAGCTCAAGGGCGGCATGGTGAACTTCGACGTCATCACCGTCACCGGCACGGAGAACGTGATGATGGCGGCGGTGCTCGCGAAGGGCCGCACGGTGATGGAGAACTGCGCGCGCGAGCCGGAGGTGGAGGAGCTGGCGCGGGTCCTCAACAAGATGGGCGCGAAGGTGGAGGGGGCGGGCACGTCCATCATCACCATCGAGGGCGTGGACTCCCTGAACCCGGTGGAGCACGCCATCCTGCCGGACCGCATCGAGGCGGGCACGCTGCTGGTCGCGGCGGCCATCAGCGGGGGCAACGTGCTGGTGAAGCACGCACGGCCGGAGCACCTGGACGCGGTCATCGACAAGCTGCGCGAGGCGGGCTGCACCATCACCGCCGAGGGCGGGGGCCTGCGCTGCAAGGCGCCCAGGTCCCTCAAGTCGGTGAACATCACCACCACGGAGCACCCGGGCTTCCCCACGGACATGCAGGCGCAGTTGATGGCGCTGATGACGGTGAGCCACGGCACGTCCGTCATCTCCGAGAACATCTTCGAGAACCGCTTCATGCACGTGCCGGAGCTGCACCGGCTGGGCGCGGACATCACCATCCAGGGGCACACGGCGGTGGTGAAGGGCGTGAAGGCGCTCAGCGGGGCGCAGGTGATGGCCACCGACCTGCGCGCCAGCGCGTCGCTCATCCTGGCTGGCCTGCGGGCTGACGGGCAGACCGAGGTCAGCCGCGTCTACCACCTGGACCGCGGGTACGAGCGGCTGGAGCGCAAACTGCGGGGCCTGGGGGCGGACATCCGCCGGGTGAAGGAGCGGGCCTGAGCCTAGGGGGCCGGCCGACGGCACGTTGCCAACAGAAGCCGCCGCACGGGTTGCATCCCAATTTTTGGGCGACTTATCATTCTCCATTCACTGGGGAGCACCTTCCGCTCCCCCCTTTCAGGAGAACGAGCCGCCCCATGAATTGCCCCGGTTGCAGCGTCGAGATGACTGATCTCGAAGGAGATCACGAGACGTTGCGGAAGTGTGGAGACTGCGGAGGCCTGTGGACCGATGTTTCGGACCTGCGCCGCATCCTCCTTCACAACAACCTGCCCGGTCTGGAGCTACTCGGGGGCAAGGTCGACGCGGAGGCCCTGACAGGGCAGTGCCCGGACTGCCAGGTGGACTTCGTACGCATCGATGGTGGCGACCGGAAGCATCCGCTGCACTACGACACCTGCGAGTCCTGCGGCGGCATCTTCCTGGAGTCGGAGTTCGCGGACGCGGCGGACACCAAGGCCGCCGAGCAGGAGATCGTCACCTTCTTCCGCAACTTCGACGCGAAGCGGAAGTCCAAGGCGGCCATCTAGGCCGCCAGGCCTGGCGGGCGCCCGGTTCTCCCAGGCGCCCGGTGGTTCTCAAGGCTTGCCGCGGAAGGCGCTTCCCCACTCCTCGGGGAGCGTCCCGTCCAGCGACAGCGCGGCGGCCGCCTTCGGCCCCTCGCCAGCGGCGGTCCGCTCGAAGCGGGCCGTCACCTTGCCCTTCTTCGGGATGTCCAACGTCACCTTGTTGCCGGACACCGTGTAGGTGCCGCTGACGACGGTGGTGGGCTCCGGCGTCTCCAGGGGCTCCAGCGAGAAGCGCCAGGTGCCGTCCACGAAGAAGGACAGGAAGCGCTCCGGAGCGCCTTCATGCCCGCCGAACCAGGTGCCCACGAGCGGGGCCACGCGCGCGTCGTACTTGTAGCGGGTGGCCAGCGCGGGGCCGTTGAGGGGCTTTCCGCCCGAGTAGAGGACCAGGTCGGTGAGGCACACCGGGCTGTCCTCCTTGGCACCGGGGAAGCGGTCCGCGACCTCCAGGATGAAGCGCGCGCCGAACAGCGGCTGGGACAGGGGCACGGCCTGCAGGCCCCGCTTGTCCTGCACGGTGACGCTGCGGGACGCGTCCACGCTGGTGAGGGTGAACTTGCGCACGCGGCCGTTGGCCTTGAAGGCGTCGCGGGAGGTCCCGTCGCCCGTGTAGACGCGCACCTCGTCCAGGGTGACGGGCTCCTTGAAGCCGATGAAGACGTGGGAGGGCTTCTCCCCTTCCGCGCACCAGACGGTGGTGTCCCGGCCGTCCAGCATGTTGAGGGGCACGTAGTGGTCCGGGCGCCCCTCCTTCTCCAGCCAGGCCTCCGCCTGGGCATAGCCGGGCGCGGCGGGCGCGGCGGCGAGGACGGACGGAGACACGAACAGCAGGCAGGCCAGGGACAGGCGTCGCATGGGGCGCATCTTGGATCGTCCCCACCCCGGGGCTCCAGTCCGGGTGTGCACCTTCCGCCACCACCGGACCTCAAGGCGGGCCGCGAAGGAGGGCCTGGCGTTGTCCATGTGACGCGCCGGGGGCGAGGATGAAAGCGGCCCGCCAGGGGTTGGGGGCGCTTGACACCCGGACACGCCCAGGCCGACAAGGCGGACCGACCGAGGAGGAAGACGTGATGCGACGTTGGGGCTGGGTCTGTGTCGTGGGGCTGCTGGGGGTGGCCGCATGCAAGAAGGACGTGCCTGCGGAGGTGCCGGACGCGGGCGTGGAGGAGACGGGCCCCTCCGCCCTCACGGAGAAGGAACCCAACGAGCGGCCCGACCAGGCGCTGCCGATTACCCGCGACAGCGTGGTGACGGGCGGTCTGGCGGCGGAGCCCAACAAGCTGGATGAGGACTGGTACCGGCTGGCCCCCGGCACTCCGCGCATCGCGGACGTGACGGTGACGGGCCTGCCCGGCGGGGACGTGAAGCTGGACGTCTACGACCAGGACCGCAACCGGCTGGTGGGAGTGAACAGCGAGGGCGAGGGCAAGGGAGAGCGCCTTCCGAACCTCTACGTGGAGAAGGAGCGCTGGCTGGTGGTGTCGCCCGCGCGCAAGGGCACGGGCGGGGCGTACACGCTGGAGGTGAAGTACCGCCAGCCCAACGACGGCGAGGAGCGCGAGCCCAACGACCGCGCTGTGGACGCCGCCGCGCTGCCGCTGGGGCAGACGGTGACGGCGTTCCTGGGGCACTCCGGAGACGAGGACTGGTACCGGGTGGAGCTGCCCGGCCCCGCCATGCCCGAGGGTGAAGTCCCCGCGGTCCAGGACAGCGGAGCACCCGCTCCAGGCGCGACGCCCGAGGCCCCGGGTGCGCCGGCTCCGGGCTCGACGCCCGCGGCCGTGCCTCCGCCGTCCGTGCCGGACGAGACGCCGGTCATCGACGACAACGCGGCGCCCTCCCCCGAGGGCACGTTCGGTGGCGGAGAGCCGCCCGCTCAGCCGCCGGAGGGCGCGACGCCCACGGCGCCCGGAGAGCTGGGCGCGGCGGTGGCGGCCCAGGCGGCGGACGCGGGTCTCCCGCCCCTTGAGCCGGAGGTGCCGTCGGTGGCGCTGAAGATTGAGTTGTCCGCCGTGGAGGGCGTGCGGCCGGAGATTTCGGTCCTGTCCGCCGCGGAGGCGCCGCTCTTCACCCTGCAAGGCAAGGAGGGCGAGCCGCTCGCGCTGCGCAACATCGGAGTGAGGGCCACGGACCGGGTGGTCTACGTGGTGGTGAAGGGCGGCTGGACGGGGACGGGCAAGGCGCAGCGGCGCACGTACAACGCGCAGGTGCCCTACACGCTGACGGTGTCCCAGGAGGAGGCGGGGGCGCACGCGGAGCTGGAGCCCAACGACGAGCTGCTCAAGGCCACGCCGCTGACGGGCGCGGGCTTCCGCGAGGGCTTCCTGTCGCCCAAGTCGGACGTGGACAACTACGTGCTGACGACGCGCGAGCCGGTGCTGGCGAAGGTGGAGCTGTCGGGCGTGGACCGGTTGGACCTGACGCTGTCGATGGTGGAGCCGCCGCAGGGTGACGGGCAGAAGGAGACGGTGCTCCTCAAGGCCAACGACGGCGCCCTCAAGGAGCCGGAGCGGCTGAACAACGTGGCGTGCAACGGCACCTGCTACTTCCGGGTGGAGGGCTCGTTCCGGAAGGTGAACGGCAAGTTCGTGAAGGACTTCGAGAACGCGGACCAGCCCTACCGAATCAGCGTGACGACGGTGCCGGACAACGGCGGCGAGGAGCGCGAGCCCAACAACACCGCCGACCGCGCGCAGGACCTGACGTTGGGCAAGGCGGTGCGCGGCACGGTGTACCCGGCGAAGGACGTGGACTTCTTCCGGGTGGACCTGTCCGACCGGCCGGTGCGCACGGCCATCACCGCGACGCTGCTGGGCATCCTGAAGGTGGACGTGGGGCTCTACCTGCACCGGGTGCAGCCGGACGGAAAGCTGACCCTGGTGCAGACGTCCGACCGCGCCAAGGGTGACCTGCCGGAGACCATCCGCTACAGCGCCGAGCCGGGCGTCTACGTCTTCGAAGTGCGCGACGCGAAGAACCGCGAGGCGAACTTCCAGGACTCGTACCAGCTGACCGTCGAAGAGGGGGAGTAGCCCGACGTGCTGCCACTCGACTCGCCACGGTGGCATGCACTGGAGACGGCCAAGGGCCCTGCCTCCCACGTCCCGGGATTGCTCCGCCAACTGAGGGAGCATCCCGAGGACGAAAGCCTGTGGTGGGGTGAACTCTGGAAGGCCCTCTACCACCCGGGCTCGATCTTCTCGGGTGCGTATGCCGCGATCCCTCACGTCGTGGAGGTGGCCCTTGCGCATCCAGGGCCCGTGACGCGGCAGGAATGCGCGCTCTTCGTTGGCATCATCGCGCTTGAAGGGCCAGCGGACGCCGTGCCCGAGGAGTTCCGGGCTGACTACCGGACAGCCATCGAGCATGCACGACGGCTGGCGCTGGAGGAGCTGAGGGGCGCCACGCCCCGCCTGACGACCCATCTCCACCTGCTCATGGCCCTGGCCGGCCTGTCCGGATGGAAGCGGCTCGGGTACCAGATCGACGGGCTCGCGGCCGGCCAGCTGGAAACGACGTGCCCGAAGTGCGGAGTCCCGCTGGTCCTTCTTCCCGAAGATGAGGGAATGAGCATTTCGGCGGAGCCCAACGCCGCATTCAAGCCCGGAGCCCGCCGCCTTCCGGTGACACCCGCACCGGAGCGGACCGCCCCCTCGGACGAGGGGGCGGGGCCTCGGGAGCAGCTGCTCGCGTTGAGCCTGCACGCGGGACACGCCCGTGCGGCCACATGGCTGCGGTGCCTGGGAGGAACCGCGTCATGCCCCGCGTGCGCGGAGACCATTCCAGTAGAAGACCCAGGCGATTCTTCCCGTTGACAAGGCAGGGCCCCGCCCCTACTTTGGGCCTCGCTTCGCGCATCACCTGCGGTGGTAGCTCAGTTGGTAGAGCACGAGCTTCCCAAGCTCGGGGTCGAGGGTTCGAATCCCTTCCGCCGCTCTGAAGAGACACAGGCCGGTGGTTCCTTCACGGAACCACCGGCCTTCGTGTTTCCGGGGTTCCATGTCCTGGAGACCATGCCCTTCATCCGAGAGGGCGCAACAGGTCCTCGGAGACGGTCCAGAGGCGCTGGGCGAACGCGGCATCCTCCAACAGCCTGTGGCCCCGGGCCTCCTGGCAGTCGGCCCAGTACTTCCCGGTGAGGCCGTCCACGCGGGGGCTCGCGGCGAGCAGCGTCTGCGTCGCCGCGCCCTCTTCGACGGACTTCATGAACAGCCGGGCCACCGGCAGGATGAGGGTGAGCGGAAAGCCCACGCTCCGCGTGAGCGAGGTGCGCACCGCGCCCGGGTGCAGGGAGTTGACGCAGATGCCCCGGTCCGCGAGCCGGCGCGACAACTCCCGGGCGAACAGCGCGTTGGCGAGCTTCGACTGGCCGTAGAAGGCCACGGGCTTGTAGCCGCGATGCCCGTCCAGGTTGTCGAACTGGATTCCCTCGCGGGGCGCCTGGTTGACGCCCGCGCTGCTGCTGAGGACCACGATGCGGCCCGTGCGGTCCGGCACCCGGTCGACCAGCCGGTTCACGAGGAGGAAGTGGGCCAGGTGGTTGACGAAGAACTGCTGCTCGACGCCATACCGGAGTTCGAGCTTCGGGGGAGCCATCACCCCCGCGTTGGCGATGATGGCATCCAGCGGACGGCCCAGCGCGCGGACGGTCTCCACTGCGGAAAGCACCGAGGCCACGTTCCCCAGGTCGCAGGCGACAGGCGTCGTCGAGCCCCCTACCCGGTCACACGCCTCCCGCGCCTGTTCAAGCGAACGCGCGAGCCCGATGACGTGTCCTCCATGCGCGGTGAGCACTCGCAGGGTCTCCGCGCCAAGACCGGCGTTGCAACCCGTGAGCAGGAAGGTGCGCCCCTTCAGGTCAACCCCTGCGAGCACATCCTCCGCCGTGGAACGGGCACCGAAAGGTAGAGCTTCGCTCATGGGAGAGGCCTCCGTGCGGCAAGCAACGAGGGAACGACAAGGAGGGGCGCGTCAGCGGCCCTGGCGCAGCGGCGCGAACAACATCCGCACCGCGACGGTGATCTGCTCAACGAAGGCTTCGCGCGAGGTGCACGTGTGCTTCCAGCCGCGCGCGGTGGCGTGCAGCGTCCGCGCGAGCTGCGGCGCGGTGAGTCCGGCGGACGCATAGACGGCCATCAACTGCGAATCGGAGAGCGCCCGGGCCAGGGCCTTCTCGAACCGGGCATCGTGGCTGGCCAGGAGCGAGCCCGTGAGGACGCCGCTGGTCTCGATGAGGTCCGAGGCATCCGCCCCCATCTGTCCGATGTAGCAGCCCAACCGCTCGTCGAGCGCGGCCACCAGCCGGGCCTCCAGCGGGCGCTCCGTAGCCGTCAGCGCCGCGAGCGCCGCCTCCAGGTGGTTGCCGAGCGCGTACTCCACCGCCGCCCGGAACAGCTCCTCCTTGGTGGCGAAGTGCAGGTAGAGGCCCTGGCGGGACACATCCGCCGCCCGGGCCACCTCCTCCATCGACGTCTTGCGATAGCCGAAGCGCACGAACACCCCGAGCGACGCCTCCAGCAGCTTGCGCCGCCGCGCATCATCCGAGGGCTTCGAGGGGGGCTTCGGATCCACGGCCATATGGACTCTTTTGACAACATGGGCTCATGTTGTCAACCAAGACCAAAAGGCCCCATGTAAGCCCGCGCCTGTCCCGATTCACCCTCGGATGGAGTTCGCAAGGCCGTATCGTGAACATTCCCGTCCAACCCCTGGGCCCTTCCGCCATGTACGACACCGAGATCAACGACGCGCTGAACGAAGTGACGACGTTCATGGGGACTGCGGTCATCCAGGGCGCGCCCCCGCACGTGAACGCGGTCAAGCCGTTCATCAAGGACGCCCTCAAGCAGGTCGTGAACCAGCTGGCGGGCGTGCTCAAGCTGGCGGGGCTCCAGCGCCTGACGGGCATCCTGCTGGCGAACAACTTCCTCCACCGCACGGCGATGGACCTCTACGGCCCCTGCTCGGCGGCCGCCGGGCTGTCCGCGCGCCGGGAATGGGGCGCGGTGGACAATGCCTGGAACCTGCGTCCGCTCAGCTTCGCCTGGAGCCTGGGCCGCAACGCGCTGGGCTCGGTGGCGACGCTCGCGGAGACTCCGGCGGATCGCGTCTGGCGGATCATCCAGGACATGGTGCGAGCCCATGTGGACTTCGGAGCCTCGCTGGTGAGCCGCATCATGGGAGACAGCGCCCTGCTGCAGAATGCCTTCGGCATCACCGGGACCCTCGCCGACGTGAATGTCACGGGCAGCGACCCCCACCACACCGGCCACCGCGTCGCGCTGCTGCGGTTCTCCTGTGGAGGGCGCGTCGTCTACAAGCCGTCGGACCTCACCTTCCAATTGCTGCTCATGGGCGACCCCCAGTCGTATCAAATCTGCCGCACGCACTACCCCGCCCTGATGCCGTACACCGACAGCCTCTTCACCACGCTCGACGCGGACCTGCCGGCGATCCGCATCGTCGCGTTTCCGCACGCGAGGGGGGAGTACGGCTACATGCAGATGGTCGCGAAGACGCGGCAGATTGCCCTGGCGAATCAGCCCACGTACTTCCGGAAGCTGGGCCGGCTCATCACGGTGTCGGCGGTGTTTGGCATCACCGACCTCCATCACGAGAACGTGATGACCACCGCCCAGGGTCCCCACCTCATCGACGCGGAGATGGGCTTCAACTACCCCGCGGGGCCGCTCGACAACCCCATCAACCACGCCGCGCTGTCCCAGGTGCTCCGCATCGCCCCCCCGCCGCACAGCATGGTGGGCGGCGTCTTCACCACCGACCTCTACCGGGGCCAGTGGCAGGCCAGCAACGTGTCCGCGCCCTATGATCAGACGGAGGTCAACGCGGGGTTCAGCACCGCGCTCCACGGCCCCTGGGTCCAGGCCGCCACGTACCCGAACGAAATCCTGGCCGGCATCCGCGAGGAGGTGGACCGCATCGTCACCGCCCTCAACACGGGCCGGGTGGACGCCTGGCTCAACCAGTTCCAGAACGTGGCCCCCATGGCGCGCGTGCTCCTGATGACGACGGACATGTGCCGCGCGCACGCGGAGGGCATGACCCAGAACATGAACGGCACCCTGGGGACGGAGGCCCATGCCATGGGCCAGGGCCTGTTCGATTGGCTGACGTGGTACGGCGGCCACCACAACGCGGTCCCCGGGGCCCTGTTCGAACCCCACAACCGCCAGCACTTCTTCTCGCCCCTGCGGACCCAGGGCGTCACCTACGTCGCCGCGACCGGGCAAGGCGTGACGGTGGCGAACCTCACGGAGGTGCGCAACAAGTTGAACCCGCTGCGGGGCACCCTGGGCCGGCCGCAGCTCAAGATGAAACTGCGCGACGCGCTGGAGAAGACGCTCGGATGTGGCCCGCTGCTCTGACGGACCACGGCCAGCTCTACTTCGCGAGCCACTCCGCGAAGCGCTTGTCGAGGAGCGGCGCCGCCTTGTCGACGGCGTCCCAGGTGTCGTCGTCGAGCTTCGGCGCGTCGTGACCGTGCGGCCCCGCGTGCTTTCCGAACGTCTTCTTGAGGTCGTCGGTGATCCACAGCCCGTTCATGTTGTGGAACCACCGCCATGCCAGCTCGCGGAGGCCCGGCGCTTCACGGAGGTGGTTGTCCCAGAGGCCGCGCGGGAGCGCCTGCTTCACGAACTCCGACCCCTTCGCCTTGCGTGTCGCGACAGCCTCGAGCAGCGCGCGGTGCGCCGGGAATCGCGACGCATCAAGCAGGCCCCGTGTCGCGGCATAGCCAATGAAGAGCCCGGTCGTGACGTCGGGATACCGCTCGAGGGCGCCCCCGCCCTCCACGGCGAGGGTGACGGAGAGGGACTCGTCGAACTCGAGCGTGAGCCACACGTGCTCCGCGGTGTCGAGCGCGAAGTCCCAATAGGCGACGGTGAGCGCGTCTTCGTCAGCGAAGGCGGCGCTACGACCGGTGGGCGGGCCGAGCAGCTTCGTGAGCTCCGCCTCCGCCTTCACCTTCCACGGCACGCCCAGGACGTCCTCGCCCACCTTCGAGCGCACCCACGCGGAGGAGACGTAGGGGATGAACGTCTTGGCCGTCTTCGGGATGGGCAGGAAGGCGTCGTTCAGGATTTCGTGGGAGAAGACGATTTCGACTCCGTGCTTCGCCGCTTCGACGTTCACCGAATCGGTGCGCTCACTCGTGGACGCGGGCACCTTCTTGCCAAGCACACCGGTCACATAGGCGATGACTTCGGGGTCGTCCGCGCGCCGTCCCATGAGCGCCGCCAACTGTTGGACCTTCGGGCCGAGCTTCTTCATCACCGCGGTGGGAACGAAGGTGTGCACCGTCGCGGGCGGCGCGGACGCGGGGGGCACGGCGTCGCCGTCCAGCCAGGCCGCGAAGTCGAAGTCCTTCGCCTTCGGAGCCCGGACCTTCTTCGCCTTCAGCCACGCAGCCAGCGCCTTGCGGCCAGACGCCCCCTCTTCGTCATCCAGGTCGGACACCTCCGTCTCGCCCCGGGCCCACAGCGCCAGGAACTCCTCGAGGCTGTTCGCGACCGTCCGCGCCTCGCCCTCCGAACCGACCAACGCCACCGCCCACGGAGCGTCCGCGCCGGGGTTCACGAGCGCGAGCAGCGAGCCATCCGGAAGCTGGAGGAACGCGAAGGCGTCACGGTGAAGCCGGTCCGCCTTCTCCGGGTTCCACTCCTTCGGAACAGGCTCGGCAGAGAGCGCATCGAACCAGCCCAGCGTTCCATGGGACTGCTTGCCAATCCACGCGCCGACATCCGCCAGCAGCGGTGGAATCTCATGACCCTTCGGCGCCTTGGAGAGCTTGACCGTGTAGTTCGCCATCCGGGCAGCCTTGGCCGCGGCCCCGAGGCTGTAAAGGCGCTTTGGCACCTTGACTGAACGCAATTTCAGTCACACCCTGGCCGGGTGAAGGCCCGTCCCGTCGACAATCCGCCCAACCCCTGGGCCAGCACCGCGGTGGAGTACCTGGACGAGATTCCCCCCGCGCGCCTGGAAGTCTGGGAGGACCACAGCCGCTCCATCATCGCGAGCAACGACAGCCCCGACGTGTGCTTCTCCTGGAGCGTCAACCCGTACCGGGGCTGCCTCCACGCCTGCGCCTACTGCTACGCGCGCCCCACGCACCAGTACCTGGACTTCGGCGCGGGCACGGACTTCGAGACGCGCCTCGTCGTCAAACCCAACGCCCCGGAGTTGTTGCGCGAAGCCTTCGACCGTCCGTCGTGGAAGGGAGAGACGGTCGTCTTCAGCGGCGTCACGGACTGCTACCAGCCCCTGGAGGCGTCGCTCCGGCTCACCCGCCAGTGCCTGGAGGTCTGCGCCGAGTACCGCAACCCCGTGGGCATCGTGACCAAGGGCGTGCTGATTGAGCGCGACCTGGACGTGCTCCAGCGGCTGGCGTCGGAGACGAAGCTGTTCGTGAGCATCAGCCTCCCCTTCCACAACGAGGAGCTGGCGCGCGCCATGGAGCCGCTCGTCGCCACACCGAAGCGGCGCCTGGCCACCATCCGCAAGCTCACGGAGGCCGGCATCGACGTGGCCGTGTCCGTGGCCCCCATCATCCCTGGCCTCAACGACGAGGACATCGCGCGGGTGCTCACCTCCGCCCGTGAGGCCGGCGCCACGCGCGCGCACTACACGCTCTTGCGACTTCCCGGCCCCGTGCAGGCCGTCTTCGAGGAGCGCCTGCGCGCGAAGCTGCCCCTGCGCGCGGAGCGGGTGCTGCACCGCATCCGCGAGACGCGCGGCGGGGAGCTCACCGACAGCCGCTTCAAGCACCGCATGCGCGGCGAAGGGCTCTACGCCCAGACCATCCACCAGCTCTTCGCGACGTCGGCGCGCAAGGTGGGCATGCGCGCCTCATCCATCACGGAGGCCGCGCCGGACACCTTCCGGCGCCCCGCGCGGCCCTCCACGTCACCCCAGCTGTCGCTCTTCTAGGCAGCGAAGGGCGCGACATCCGGGGGCGCTATTTCCGGATGGCTTGCAGGATGGACAGCAGGATGACCGCGCCCACAGTGGCCACCAGCAGCGAGTACAGGTTGAAGCCTGTCACGCCCCGGCCACCGAAGAAGCTGAACACCCAGCCGCCCAGCATGGCACCCACGATGCCGGCGACGATGTTGGCGAACATCCCCATCCGGGCGTTGGTGCCCTTGATGATGCTGGCCAGCCAGCCTGCGATACCGCCCAACACCAGCCACGAGCAGATTCCCATGACGTCCTCCAGGTAGGGCCGAAGCCTTACCAGACCTCACAGCGGTTCGCAGCGGGCGCCACCATCGGAGCCCCCGCGGGGCAGGAGAAGGCCTGCTGGAACTGCGGCAGGTTCACGTCCGGCCCCTTCACGCGCAGGAACGCCGGCGAGTGCGAATCCGTCAGCGCCCGCTGCCGCGCAGCTTCATTACGAATCTTCGAGCACCACGATTGCGCGTGCGCCAGGAAGAACTGCTGCCCCGGGGTGAACCGGTACGAGTTCGCCTTCGCCGCCTGCTCCGGGCGCTTCGCCAGGTAGGACTCCATGGCCGCGTACGCCAGCTTGAGGCCGCCCAGGTCCGCGACGTTCTCGCCCAGGGTGAGCTTGCCGTTCACCTTCACGTCGTCCACGGCGGTGTACTGGTCGTACTGGTTCTTCACGCACGACACGCGCTCGCGGAAGGCCTTGTCCGACGCCGGGGTCCACCACGTGCGCAGGTTGCCGTCCGCGTCGAACTGGCGGCCTTCATCATCGAAGCCGTGGGTGATTTCGTGGCCCACCACCATGCCCATGGCGCCGAAGTTCACCGCCGCGGACGCGTCCCGCCCGAAGAACGGCGGCTGGAGGATGCCCGCCGGGAAGACAATCTCGTTGGTGGCCGCGTTGTAGTAGGCGTTCACCGTGGGCGGCGACATGAACCACTCCTGCCGGTCCACCGGCTGGCCCACCTTGCGCAGCTGGCGCGCCTGCTCGAAGGCGTCCGCCGCCAGCACGTTGTCCAGGTACGAGTCGCGCGTCACCGTCAGCCCGTCGTAGCCGCGCCACTGGTCCGGGTAGCCAATCTTGTTGGTGATCTTCTTCACCTTCACCAACGCCTGCGCCTTGGTCTCCGCGTCCATCCAGGACAGCGTGTCCAGGTTGCGCTCGAAGGACTGCTCAATCTGCTGGACCATGTCCAGCGTGGTGGCCTTGCCGTCCGCGCCGAAGGTGCGCGCGATGAAGGGCTTGGCCAGCGCGTGCGGCAGCGCTTCGTCCGTGGCGTCCACGCACTTCTTCCAGCGCGCCAGGTCCGCCTTGGCGCCGGTGAGCACCGTGGACTCGAAGCGGAAGAACTCGTCGCGCAGCGCCTTGGGCAGCGCCGTCTGCACGTCCTTCACCAGGTGGTAGGAGAGGTACGGCCCCATGTCCGTCGGGCGCTGCTGACGCACCAGCGCGGACACCTCCGAGAAGAACTTCGGCTCCGTCACGTTGAGCGCTTCACCCGCGGGCAGCCCCACCTGCGCGAAGTACGTGTCCCACTGGAACGCGGGCGCCAGCTGCTTCAGGCCCTGGCGCTCCAGGCGGTGGTAGACCTTCTCCGGCTCGCGGCGCTCGTCCTTGGGCAGCCGCGCGTTGGCCAGGCGCGTCTCGATGGCGAGGATGCCAATGGCCTTGCGGCTGGCCACGAAGGGCGCGTCGCCCAACAGCTCGAAGACCTTCTGCACGTGCGCCTGATAGGCGTTGCGCGCCTCGCGCATCTTCACGTCGGGCTTGAGGTAGTAGTCGCGGTCCGGCAGGCCCAGGCCCCCGGCATCCACCACGGCGATGACCTGCGTGGCGTCCTTCTGGTCCTGATCCGACCCCACGCGGAACAGCGCGTTCACGTCGTGCGCGTGCAGCCAGGCCACCGCGCCGGCCACCGCCTGCGGGCTCTTCAGGCCGTTGAGCTTCGCCAGGTACGTGCGCAGCGTGGGCAGCGACTGCTCCAGCTTCGCCTCGTCCATGCAGGAGCCGTAGAAGTCGCCCAGCTTCTTCTCTTCCGCGGTGCCCTCGCCCTGCCCTTCCGCGGCCTTGGAGAGGATGTCGCGCAGCACGGTCTGGTTGCGCTCGGCCACCGTCTCGAAGCCGCGGCTCCAGCGCGCGCGCTCGGCGGGGATCTCCGTGGCCTTCAGCCAGCCGCCACACGCGTACTGGTAGAAGTCGTCACAGGGGTTCACGGACGGGTCCATCACCGCGGCGTCCAGGCCCGGGGGCATGGGGCGCTCGGACATGGGCACGGCGGGGGCC
>NZ_RAWR01000021.1:0-68267 GCF_003986945.1 Corallococcus sp. AB018
ACCCAGCCCTTCCCCTCGGACCTCCACGTCTGGCCCCTGCGCGAACAGGAGCCCCAGGTCGTGGAGGTGGTGGCCGTCTGGCCCTCCGGAGGCCTCAGCCCCGCCGTCCAATCCATCCTTGACGGGCTGCGTCGCCGCCTGAACAAACGGCGATAATCCGACGAAGACGTCGAATTCTGCCGGATTTCCGTCTTGCAGTGGGGTGCGTATTCTTCAGGAGTCCTGCATCTCCTGAAGGAGCCGCTCGCGATGACGCCCACGGAACGGACCATTGCCCGCCTTCCCGCCCACCTGCGCCGCTACGTGGTGGGCCAGGACTACGCGGCGTACACGCCCAGGGATCAGGCGGTGTGGCGGCACATCCTGGGGCAGCTGCGCGAGCACCTGAGCGACAAGGCGCACCCCGTCTACCTGGAGGGCCTGGAGGCCACGGGCATTGGCGCGGAGGCCATCCCCAGCCTGGACGAGATGAACGAGAAGCTGTCCAAGCTGGGCTGGTCCTGCGTGGCGGTGCGCGGCTTCATCCCGCCGGCCGTCTTCACGGAGCTGCAGGCGCTGGGCGTGCTGGCCATCGCGGCGGACATCCGCACGCACGAGCACATCCAGTACACGCCCGCGCCGGACATCGTCCATGAGAGCGCGGGCCACGCGCCCATCATCGCGAACGCGCGCTATGCCCAGTACCTCAAGGCCGTGGGGCTGGTGGGCTTCAAGGCCATCGCCAGCGTGGAGGACCAGGCCGTCTTCGAGGCCATCCGCAACCTCTCCGTGGTGAAGGAGGACCCCACCGCGACGGAGGAGGAGATTTCCCACGCCCAGGCCCGCCTGGAGGCCGCCAACGCCAGCCACCGCTACATCAGCGAGAGCACCCGCGCGAGCCGCCTGTACTGGTGGACCGCGGAGTACGGACTGATTGGCGACCTGAAGCACCCGCGCATCTACGGCGCGGGCCTGCTGTCCAGCATCGGCGAGGCCCGGCACTGCCTGACGTCCGCCGTGCACAAGCTGCCCCTGGGCGTGGCGTGCGCGGACACGGACTACGACATCACCCGCATGCAGCCGCAGCTCTTCGTGGCGCGCGACTTCGAGCACCTCTTCGAAGTCCTGTCCGAGTTCGAGTCCACGCTCGCGTGGAAGCGCGGCGGAGACCTCGGCCTGAACGAGGCGCTGCGCGCGCGCACGGTCAACCACCTGGTGCTCGCGGACGGCCGCGAGGTGACGGGCAAGGTGGTGGAGCTGCTGCCCGCCGCGAAGGACGTGGCCCCGGGCCTGTCCACCGCGCTGGCCCGGTTGGAGGGCCCCATCCTCACGTCCATGAACGGGCACGCCCTGGACAAGCCGTTCAGCGGCGCGGCGCTGGTCGCCTTTGGCCAGGGCACCCTGCCGGAGCGCGGGAACTTCACGCTCACGCTCGACAGCGGGCTGGTGCTGGAGGGCTTCGCGGTGGGCGGCGGAGAAGTGATTGCCCTGCGCGGCACGCTGGCCGGACAAGAGCTGACGCT
Source organism: Corallococcus sp. AB018 (assembly GCF_003986945.1). Classification (NCBI taxonomy): domain Bacteria; kingdom Pseudomonadati; phylum Myxococcota; class Myxococcia; order Myxococcales; family Myxococcaceae; genus Corallococcus; species Corallococcus sp. AB018. The sequence continues at coordinate 1,503 of NZ_RAWR01000021.1, forward strand.
GCCGTCCATGGCGCGCCTGTACCTGACGGAGCGGCTGCCGTCCGTGGCGGGCGGCCCCGCCGACCCGGGCACGTGGGACGAGTGGTTCGGGGAGATGGACGCCTTCACCGCGGGCGACGGCGAGGCCCAGGCGCGCGAGCGCAAGGCGCAGGCCCTGCCCCCGTCGCTGGCCGCCCTCTACACGGAGGTGCGCCGCATCCGCGAGACGGGACAGCTGGCCGCCGAGCGGCTGGAGCAGATCGCCCGCGCGTCCACGGACTTCCCCACCGACTGGCTCCTGCGCGCCGAGGTCGCGGAGCTGCGCGGCGAGGTGCCCGCGAGGCGCGAGGCGGCGCAGGCGTAGGACCCGTCGCTTCGAATCCCAGACGGATGACGCATAACGGCCCGGTCGACCTCTTCACGAGGTCGCCGGGCCGAATCACTTCCGGGGCTTTCGCCGCCGGGGCTACTTGTTGATGCGCACCATGGCCACGTCGTAGTGGCGCTCGGTCACGTAGCCGTTCGCGGCCTTGCCGGGGCGGTACATGTTCCCGGTCTTGTCATCCACGTAGAAGCGGTTGTTCGGGTTCGTGTCCTTGCCCGTGCTGGCGTTCTTCGTGCCCGGGTCGTGGAACGTGTAGTAGGTGCGGCCCTTGTCGTCGACGCCGCGGCCCGTGATGGTCACGAAGTGGTCCGTGAGGCCGTCCGCGTTGTAGCTCGCGTCCTTGTGGCTCACGCCCACGACCACCGGCTTGCCGGCCTCCAGTTGCTTGTCGATGTAGCTGCGGCCCTCGGCGGCCTTCTTCGAGTCCACGTTGAGCGCGCCGACGCCGTTCTCGCTCTTGCCCACCTGGATGCGGCGGTCGGGGCCCAGCACGGTCGCGCCGGAGTCACGCGCCATCGCCGTCGCGGCCTTGAAGCACGCCGTGTCGCTCGCGGTGTAGCCGTGGCCGTTCTCGAACTGGCTGTAGTACGGCACCTTCACGTGCACCGCCGGCTTGTCCTTGGACGGGGCCACCTGCTCCGTGTTCGCGGGGGCCGCCTCCGTGGTGGGCTTGGAGGTGTTCGTGCCCTGCGTCGTGGGCTTGCCTTCCGTGGTGCCCGGCTTCGAACCGTTGTTCACGGACGGGGGAACCACGCCCGTGTTGGTGTTGGCCGGCTTCGTCGTGGTGCCCGACTTCTCCTGCTTCAGCATCGCGAGGGCGTCCTTCGCCTCCGACTTGAAGCGGTTGGCCACGCCCTTCTGCACATCCTTGGAGCTGCCGGAGAAGTGCACCAGGGTGCCGCTGGCGTTGGTGCGGCCGCGCTCGGCGTAGATGTCCTTGATGAGCTGCTCGTCGCTCACCTTCGCGGGGTCGCGCCCGTTGAGCGCCTTCTTGAAGATGTCGTCCGCCTTGCCCGGGCCGTGCTGCACGGAGGTGGACCAGGCCACGTCCCGCAGCGCCGCGGAGCGCTTGTCCAGGTCGATGCCCGTCGCCTTCTTGATGTTGGCGGCGCCCGCGTCGTAGTGCGTGGTCTTGATGTAGTCGTGCTGCGCCTTGTCGAAGCCCTTCGGGTCCTTCGCGGCCAGCTGCTTCCACGCGGCGGAGAACTCCGCGGTGCCCGGCTTGCTGCCCGACAGCGCCTTGTGGAACTCCGGGTTCGTCTTCTTCAGCGAGTTGACGAACGACTGCGCGGACCCGTTCGCGGAGGCGAACTGGTAGGAGCCGTAGGACACGCCGCCCTTGTCACCCTTGCCCGTGGACACGGTGCCGGGGCCGCGAGCCTCATACTTGCGGCTCAGCCCGCCCAGCTCCCCGTTGGTCGCGCTGCTGGATGACGTGTTCGTCGCGGGCGTCGTCGCCTTCGCGCCGTCCGTGGACTGCGTGAAGCTGTCGCCCGACGTCTTCGTCCCCGCGCTCGACTTGTTGGTGCCCTTCGTGTCGAAACCGTCCTGCACCTTCAGCGTCTGGCCGGCCAGGATCTTGTTCGGATCCTTGATGTTGTTCGCCTTGGCCAGCGCGTCAACGGTCGTGTTGTAGCGCTTCGCGAGGCCGGAAAGCGTGTCGCCCGAATTGACGCGGATGTTGGAGACGGTCACGGAGAAGACCCCTCTATGTCTGGCCGCGACCAAAGGCGCCGCGGACGTGCTTGGATTGCCCGGATTATCGAAAGGCAATGCGATCAGTTTCGCATTCCCAGTCACAATCGTGTGAAACCAGTGATTCCAGCAACTTCAGTTTCAGCGGATCGATCCGCTGAGACTGAAGAACCTGCCCAGGAGGACCAGTCCGATGCCCAGGATCCAACCGGAATTCAAAAATTTGGCATTGCTGTTTGCCATTTGCGTCACGAGCGCGGTCCCGGACGCCTCGGCTCAGGGGTCCGAGGGACTCACGGGGGTCTATTCGAACAAGAGCGGGACGCTCGCCATCGTCGAGGGCAGCAACGAGACGCTCGTGCACTTCGCGGGCTCGTTCCCGCAGGGCAGCAGCGCGGGCACCTGCGATTGCGCCCTGGTCGTCCAGAAGAAGACAGCCACGAATTGGTCACTTCATCAGGCGGGTGAGGAAGACGCCTGGACGCTGCGCGTCAATCCCAAGCAATTCGTCCTGGAGTCGGGTCCGTCACCGTCCTGTTGCGGCGCCGGCTATTCAGGCAAGGACACGTTCGCCCGGAGCACCTCCAAGCCGCTGAGCATCTGCAAGGTGAAGGTGTCCAAGGCGGTCTTCCACGCGTCTGACGCGGCCAACACGCCGCGCAAGGCGTTCGTGGTGTCCGGGGACGCGGTGGAGGCCTACGTCGACCCGGTGGAGCCGGACTTCCTCGCCGCGCGCTTCCAGGGGCCCCAGAAGGCCACTGCGGGGCTGCTCAAGCGCGAGGACCTGGACTGCGCGGCGGAAGGCGCGCCCACGGCCGCGAAGGCTCCCGTGGCCGCGGACAAGCTCCAGCCGTTCGCGGGGACGTGGGTGGAGCTGACGCGTCAGGGCAAGGGCTTCGTGGTGCTCAAGCCCTGCTCGGCCGCGACGCGCAGCTTCACCGTCAAGCCCGCGACGGGCGAGGTGGAGGTGCAGCTGGGCCAGGAGGCCACGACGATGAAGGTGACGTCCGTGGAGGCCGGCAAGGGCGCCGGGGCCTGGGTGCTGGGGCTCACGGCCGCGGACGGCAAGCCGGAGGCGCTCCAGTGGAAGACGGCCGACGCCGCGAAGGGCACCGTGACCGTGAGCAGCCCGGACCTCTTCTCCCAGAGCCACGACTACGTGCGCCAGGAGAAGAAGTCCGCCTTCCCGTCCAAGCAGGAGACGGGGTGCGACGAGTTCGAGCGCTAACGCGCCCGTGAACGCCGCCGGGCCCGCAGGCCCCCGCCGAGCAGCAGCGCGACGAGCGCACCGGACAGGGGGCCACCCGCGGCCTGGCAGCCACCGTCATCCGAGGGCGTGCGCGGATCATCGATGGGATCCACGGGCCTGCCCGCGTCCACGGTCCCCGCATCGGAGGTGCCCGCGTCCGCGCCGGCATCAGGCGTCCCAGAGTCGGATCCGGCGTCCGTGCCCGCGTCCATCGACTCGAGCGGCGCGCAGGACGCGGCCTGGCCGGTGGCCGCGATGCACAGCCGGCCATAGCGGCCCAGCCCTTCCATCCGGCCGTCCACGACCGCCACCATCACGCGCGTGGCGTCATCCGCGGCCACCTGGGCGCGCAGGGCGTCCGGCCCGTCCACGGTCGCCACCCGCAGCACGGCGTCATCCGTGACGGCCGCGATGACCAGGTGCACCGTGGCCGGGTCGATGCCCGGCTCGGGCTCGAACGAGGCGCCCACGAAGGAAGCGCCGCCGGGGACCTCGAAGATCCGCGAGGCCGCCGCCGCGACGCGCACGCGGTCGATCGTGGTGGGGAGCTCCGCTGTCGTCTTCGCCACCGGTGCATAGCCCTCCCCTCGCGCGTAGCCGAACCCTGGCGTCGCGCGCGGGCCGGTGCCCAGGTTCCAGGTGGCGAATTGGGCGAAGGCCGCGTCGAAGCTGGAGGCGAAGTCGCGGCGCAGGCAGGTGTCCAGCAGCACCGGCCAGCGGGCCTCCGGCTGCCGAACGGACTCCTCCAGCAACGCGACGAGCGCGCCGTCACCGTAGCGCTCACCGACGAACTCGAAGAAGAGCCCCGCGCCGTAGATGAAGGTCACGCCCGGCCCCGCGGGGTCCAGCACCAGCGTGCTGTCCGGAGTCAGCATGTAGCCGCGGGTGAAGTGCTCCAGGTCGTCGAGCGCGGGCTCGAAGCGCTCGGTGGCCCAGACGGCGGTGCCCTCGGAGGCGACGCCGCCCAGGTCGGGCCGGTAGGCGGCCTGCACCGCGTGGAAGAACTCGTGGCTGGCCAGGATCTCCACGGCCTCTGCGTCGGACGGGTAGTTGTAGCCCGTGAAGTCGTTCTCCTGGAGCATGAAGCCCGTGCAGCGCGTGACGCCCTCCAGGCAGGTCTCCTGCCGGAAGGCGCCGTCGCCAATCCTCGCGAAGTCCACCAGGTACACGTCGAAGCGGCCGTCGCCGCCGTCGTCCCCGGCCGGATTCGTGTCGTCGGGCGGCAGGCGGAAGCCCAGGTCCACGTAGAACGTCGCCACGTGTTCGTAGGTGCGCCCGACGAGCTCCACGAAGTCGGGCACGCCGGTGCCATCCGCGTCCGCTGGCGGCACGGCGTGCGTGCCCTGGCGGGTGAAGTGGATGCGGAAGCGCCCGCCCGGCGACACGACGGACTCCACCGTGTCCTCGGGCTCATAGCGCGGCGCCTGCGCGCCAGGCGAGGTGGGCCGCCCGGACTCGGCGACCCGCTTCTGTACGGCCTCCCGCTCGTGCGGGAGGCCGCGCGGGGTTCCCGCGCCGGCCAGCAGCAGGAGCAGCGTGGGAACCCCGGGGGTCATCACGGCAGGAAGGACCACCGCAGGCGGATCGACCCGGCGCTGGCCGTCGAGCTCACCTTGCCCGTCGTGTTGCACTCCTCCTGGATCGCGGGCTCATAGAAGTCCTTGACCTGCAGCTTCACGTGACGGCCGTCCGCCAGCTGGACCAGGTAGACCTTGTTCGTCATCTGCAGGCAGGAAGCGTAGTCCCAGTACGAGAGGGTCTGGGTCGCCGGGCTCTGAAGGCCAAACGAGTCCCCGGTGAACGTGCAGGTGTCGGGCGTGTAGTAGTTCTCCGCCACGAACTGCGCATCCGTGGGCACGGAGGTCACCGACTCGAACGTCGTGCCGTCCGCCGTCTGAGCCACGGTCACGCACGACGGGCCGGACACGCCGCTGTTGAAGCGGACGACGTACCGGCGCACCGCGACGTCCCACGCGGTCGAATCCAGCGAGGACTGGTCATCGATGTAGACCTTCTCCAGCCCCGTCGCCGTGAAGCGCGCGTAGGTGTACGAGTCCGGCACCGCCGTGCCACCCCCGCGGCCATCCAGGTACGTGAGGTGCTCGCCCGCCGTCGTGCCCTCTTCGATCACGCCGCCGTCGGAGACGACCGTGCGGAGCCGGAGCTTGTCGATGCTCTGCTCCGTGCAGGCCACGGCGTTGCGGCACAGCTCCGCGCCGCCATCCGCGGGAGGCGTGCCCGCGTCGGTGGTCGTCCCGGCGTCAGTGGTGGTGCCCGCGTCCGTCTCACCGCCCGTGCCCGCGTCCGTCTCAGGCTCTTCGGTCGGAGTCAGGGTGCGCTGCTCGCACTTCTTGTCCGCGTTGCAGGTCCATGCCTTGCCCGCGGGGGCCGCCCCCTCATCGCGGCAGTCGAACGCATCCACGCACTCGTCGCTGCTGCATCCCGGCGCCACCACGGCCAGCGCGAGGGCCGCCAGGGCCCCCTTGCCGAACCACCGTGCACCGCTCTTCCGGACCGCCCCTTCGGGGTTGCTCATCGTCGTCACCTTTCGCCGCGGAGACCCGCCGCCGTTCGATGGGGACGATCTCTATTCGATAACGATTCTCATTTTCAATATCGACGGCCCGTTTTCAGGCCGAAGTGTCGCCGGGCGACTTCGGGGCGTTGTGGGCAGACAGGCGGGGTTGTTGTCCGCCGGGCCCCAGGAGTCCCTGCATGGCGTCGAAGAGGTTGAGGTTGGAGCCGCTGGGGAGGAAGACGACCTTGTCCAGGCCTCCGACGACGGCGGCCTGGGCCTGCGCGGCCACGGCCTTCACGAAGTTCTCCCCGCCCCCCAGGGACTCCACGCGCTGACGGAATTGGCCGGCTTCCACTTCCGCGAGGCGCGACTGGCGCTCCACCTCCAGGTCATTGAGGCGCTGCTGGCGATCCAGGGCCACCTGGGTGGTGAGCCGTTCGCGCTCGATCTCCGCTTCGGAGCGGATGCGCGAGGCGCGGGCGTCGGACTCGGCGCGGGCCAGGGCCTCCTCGCTCTCCACGCGGGCGCGCTCCAGCTGGGCCTCCGCCTCCACCTTGGCGCGACTGAGCGTCTCCAGCTGGTGGTTGCGGTTCTGCAATTCGATGAGGGATTGGCGCTCCGCCTCCGACTTGCGGTGGCTGGCGATGTCCGCGAGCTGCTTCTCCTCCTCGCTGCGGATGCGCTTGAGCTCCGCGGCGGCCTGGGCCTCCTGGCGTGAGGCGTCCAGCTGGATCTGGATGTTGGTGTCGATGGCCTCGCGCAGCTTCAGGGCCGTCTTCTCATCGACGGGGGCGATGTCCTTGATGTCGATGTCGATGATGCGCAGCTGGTTCTCGGAGAAGAGGCGGTCCTTGCGAGCGCGGCCCGCGTCATCCATGCCGAAGATGGTGCGGCGGATGAGCACGCTGGCGTTCTTGTGGAAGGTCTCGAACTCGTTCTCCGCGGCGACCTGGCGGATGCGCGACGCGAGGTTCTCACACACGTACCCGATGAAGTCGTTCACCCGGAAGATGGCCTTGTCCTTCTCCGGGTCGCCCTGCACGTCGAACTGCCACTTGTAGGAAAGCTTGATGCGCAGCCGCGCGTGGTCGCGAGTGGCCACCTCGAACAGGTCCGTGGCGAAGTCCGGCCCCAGCCGCAGCATCAGCACCTTGAGCTGACGCGGGCGCTTGGGCGTGCTGCCGGACAAATCCAGGACGGTGACGTCCTCGTACGGACGCAACATCACCTTCGCGGGGCCGAACTCCACGCGCGCGTGATTGGACTCGAAGTCGTTGATGAGGACCGCCGTGTTGTCCTCGATGCGCAGCACGATTGCGCGAGTACGGTCCCCCTTCTCCGTCGCGCTTGTGGGCCGTGGCGCGCGGGCGTCCTTCGCCTCCGCGAGCGGCAGCGGCGGCGTGAGGCCCAGCAGGGCCTCCGCGTCCGGAGACAATCGCTTCTCGTGCAGCTCCTGGTGCGCCTCCGGCATGAACTGGCACGGTCCCTGGACGAGCGACACCTTGCCCGAGCGCAGGTCGCGCACGTACAGGCCTTCCCCCTGACCCAATGACAGCGCGGCAATCTCCCGGTGGATGAGGACCTTCTCGCTGGGCACGTAGGTGCGAGGGCCGCGGACGATCCACGTGTCACCGGCCTTGCGTGCGCGCGGCTCGCCGCCCTCGTTCTCGGAGAGGTCGTCCAGTGCCTGGAGCTTCAGGCCCTGCAGCTCCGACAGGACATGCTTGCGGCGCACGTCCCCTTCCAGCGCCTCGCCGGGTTCGAGGAAGAAGACATCCGGACCGGAGACGACCTTGCGGCGGCCCTCCTGGACGCGGCCGGTGGCGCGGTCCACGGGATTGAGGATGACGCAGTACTCGGTCTCCTTGAGGACGCGGGCCTTCTCCAGCGACACGACGGTGACGGACTCGCCGGGCACGTAGCGGCCGGGGCCGCGCACCAGCCACTCGTCACCCGCTTCACGGCGGCGGGGAGCGTCCGGGACGTGGGTGTCCGTGAAGGCGGTGAGCGCGCGCAGCCGCAGCGCCTCCGACACGCCCAGGACGTATTCCGGGACGATGTCGCCCTCCAGCTCCTCGCCGGGGTACAGCGGGAACACCTTCGGGCCCACGCGGACCTCGCGGTCGCCCACCGCGACGCGGGCCTGGCCGAAGTCGTCCAGCGCCACCTGGCCGTCCACGCGCACCACGGGGTTGCGCACCACGCACCAGCTGCCGGCGCCCAGCTCCACCATCCGCTCCTTCGCCACGAGCGTCAGGTGCGCTTCGAGCGTCAGCACGCGAGGGCCCACCTCCATCAGCACGACGCCACGGTTGGCGTCCTCGATGTATGCGTACTCGCGGTTCTTCAGGGAGATGCGCTGGATGGCTTCGGTGCTGGGGGCGGACGGCATGGGACACCTGCTCGCGGGCGTGGGGTTCGGCCGCGAGTCATTGCGAGCCCCATGCCGTCATCGCTCCGCCCTGGAACGGCGATGCACCGCTCCGGACTGGCACGGACACTCGCTCCATTCCGGTGCGCGGTGTTCCAGAGTGGAGCGCATTTCGAACGACCAGCGCGCACGGCTCGCGTCGTCGTTCCCAGCAAGGCCAAGCTCTTCGGCATCCACACGGAGATGTATTCATTGGGCGGTCTGGGTGATCATCTCACCGGTGGCGACCGCGTGACCTTCCGCTGGATCCGCGACTGAGTGAGCTTGGATTGCGTCGCGGCGTCTGTTCGAATGCCCTCCTGTCAGCGGGCCAGGATGCTCCGGCCCGGTGGCCCCCACCCCGGAGGAAGCATGAAGGCATCGCGACTGAAGCAGACGATTCCTGGATTCGCGCTGATCATCGGCATCATGGCGGGTACGGCCCTGGCCATGGTTCCCGGCTCCACGGCGGAGACGACCGATAACCAGACGTCCGCGGTCCAGATGATCTGTTCGCGCACCTGCAAGCCGTGCTCGACCCAGATGGAGTGCGGCACGAGCGGCGGTTCCTGCGGGGTCTGGCGCTGCACCCAGCCGTAAACACCGAAGCTGGCAAAACAAAGAGCCTCCGAGTCCCTGGACTCGGAGGCTCTCTTCTACGGATTCGTGAAGACCGCTGAACGCTTCAGCCCTGCGCGGAGCGGGGCTTGCGCGTGGACTTCTTCGTCGTCGCGATCTCCAGCGACAGGTCCATGGCCCGCGCAGAGTGCGTCAGCGCGCCCATCGACACGAAGTCCACGCCCAGCTTCGCCAGCCGGGGCAGCCGGTCCAACGTGACGCCGCCCGACACTTCGATGGGCACGCGGCTCGCCGTCAGCTTCACCGCTTCGCGGATCTGCGCGTCGTCCATGTTGTCCAACATGATGACGTCCGCGCCCGCGGCGATGGCCTCCTCCAGCTGCTTGAAGTTGGTGACCTCCACTTCAATCTTCACCAGCCGGGGACCGTTCAGCTTCGCGCGGCGCACCGCTTCGGTGATGTCGCCACCTACCGCCGCGATGTGGTTGTCCTTGATGAGGATGCCGTCGAAGAGGCCGAACCGGTGGTTGGACGCACCGCCCATGCGCACCGCGTGCTTCGCGAGGCCCCGCATTCCCGGCGGCGTCTTGCGCGTGTCCAGCACCCGCAGCTTCGAGCCTCGCACGGAGGTCATCGCCTGCTGGGCCAGCGTCGCGATGCCGGCGGCGCGCTGCACCAGGTTGAGCGCCGTGCGCTCCGCGGCCAGCAGCGAACGCAGCTTGCCGTGGACGCGCGCGGCGACCACCTTCGGTTTGATCTCCTCGCCGTCGCGCTTGAGGACCTCCACCTCCACCTCCGCGTCCACCATGTGGAAGACGCGGACGAAGGCGTCCAGGCCGGCGACGATCATCTGCTCCTTCGCGACCAGCTCACCGCTGCCCTCCGCTTCGGCGGGGACCACCGCCAGCGAGGTGACGTCCCCCGCAGCACCCAGGTCCTCGTCGAGGGACAGCGCGATGAGCCGATCGAGATAATCCTGCTGCACTTCCGCCTCCTACCGGCGCGCCTTGCGAGCCGGCTTGCCCCGAGTGGTCTTCTTCGCCGCGGCCTTCTTCGCGGCGGTCTTCTTCCCCGCCGCCTTCTTCGCCGAAGCCTTCTTCGCAGGAGCCTTCTTCACCGCCGCCTTCTTCGCGGCCGTCTTCTTGCCCGCTGCCTTCTTCGAGGAAGCCTTCTTCGCGGAAGCCTTCTTCGCAGGGGCCTTCTTCGCGGCGGACTTCTTGCTCGCCGCCTTCTTCGCGGAGGCCTTCTTCACCGCCGCCTTCTTCGCGGAGGCCTTCTTCGCAGGGGCCTTCTTCACCGCCGCCTTCTTCGCGGAGGCCTTCTTCGTCGGAGCCTTCTTCACTGGCTTCGCCGAACCCTCCGGCGCCTCGCGGGCGTCGCCGCCCTCCTTGGCCCGGTCGAACTCGCGCATCGCGTCGTCCACGAGGCCCATGCTCATGTACGCGACGCCCAGGTCGTGGTGGTCCGCCGGGGACAGCCCTTCCTTGGTGCCCTCGCGCAGCTTGTTGAGGGCCTCCTCCACCACCGGATCCGCGGCCTGGGGCGCCTGCGAAGCCTCTTCGGCTTCAATCTCGCCCTTCAGCTCCTGGCCCAGGTTCACCGCATCGTCCTTCGGTGCCTGCGGCTCGGTGGCCACCTTCACATGGGCGCTCTCGGGCGCGGGGGACTCGGACGCTTCAGGGGCTTCGGACTCGGTGCTGCCCGGCAACGGCGACGGCGTCTCGGACATGGGGGGCTCCGGGGCGATGCGCTGGAGGTGATCCTGCAGCTTGACCGTGCGCTCCTGGAGCTCCGCCACCCGGGCCTTGTCCTTCTCCACCACGTCCGGCGGAGCACGGGCCACGAAGTTCGGGTTGTCCAGCTTGCGCTGCAAACCGGTGAGTTCCTGCTCGGAGCGGACGATCTCCTTCTTCAGGCGGTCGCGCTCCGCGTCCAGGTCCACCAGGCCCGCCAGGGGCACATAGATTTCCAGGTTGCCGCTCACGAACGCCGCCGCCTGCGGAGGCTTGGCGCCCGGGGGGCCCACCACCACCTCGGACAAGCCCGCGAGCGGCATCAGGTACGCGCGCCAACGCTCCAACAGCTCGCGCGTCGTCGCGTCCGGGCTCTGCACCACCGCCTTCACCTTGGCGGACGGCGGCAGGTTGCTCTCGCCGCGCAGCGTGCGCAGGCCCTCGATGGCCGCGATGACCGGCGCCATCTCGCCTTCCGCGGCCGCGTCCACCCACGCCGTCTCCGGCGCCGGGTACGCCGCGATGCAGATGCTCTCCGTGGGCCGGGACATCGGCAGCTTCTGCCAGATCTCCTCGGTGATGAACGGCATGAACGGGTGCATCAGCCGCAGGATGCGGTCCAGGCACGTCACCAGCACCGCGCGCGTGGTGTCCTTGGCCTCCGCGTCGTCGCCGTACAGCGAGCCCTTCGCCAGCTCGATGTACCAGTCGCAGAACTCCGCCCACAGGAACTGGTACAGCGTGGATGCCGCCTCCGCGAAGCCGAACGCCTCCAGCGACGCGCGCGTCTCCTCCGTGGCCTTCTGCAGGCGGGAGAGGATCCACCGGTCCGCCAGCGTCAGCTTGCGGCCCTCGAGCGGCGTCTTGTCCAGGCTGAAGTCGCCCATGTTCATCAGGGCGAACCGGCTGGCGTTCCACAGCTTGTTGCAGAACGCCTTGTAGCCACCCAGGCGGTCCATCGACAGCTTGATGTCACGGCCCTGCTGCGTGAGCGACGCCAGCGTGAAGCGCAGCGCGTCCGCGCCGTGCGCCGGCATGCCCTGCGGGAAGCGGTTGCGCAAGGACGGCTGCAGCGACTCCGCCTTCGCGCCGAGGATGACGTCCAGGGGATCGATGACGTTCCCCTTCGTCTTGGACATCTTCTCGCCCTTCTCGTCGCGCACCATCGCGTGCAGGTACACGGTGCGGAAGGGCACATCGTTCATGAAGTGCAGGCCCATCATCATCATCCGGGCGACCCAGAAGAAGATGATGTCGTGGCCCGTCTCCATCACGGACGTCGGGTAGAAGGTCTGGAGGTCCGCCGTCTGCTTCGGCCAGCCCAGCGTGGAGAACGGCCACAGCGCGGACGAGAACCAGGTGTCCAGCACGTCCGGATCCTGCGTCAGCTCCTTGCCGCCGCACTTCGGGCAGGACTCCGGCGCCGTGCGAGACACGATGACGTCCGCCGTGTCCTTGGAGCGCTCCTCCGCCGGGGTGCACGCCGCGCAGTACCACGCGGGGATCTGGTGGCCCCACCACAGCTGGCGGCTCACGCACCAGTCGTGGATGTTGTTCATCCAGTGGAAGTACGTGTTCGTCCACGACTCGGGGACGAACTTCGTGCGGCCCTCCTCCACGGCCTGGATGGCCGGCTTCGCCAGCGGTTCGATCTTGATGAACCACTGCGGCGACAGGCGCGGCTCCACCACCGTGGTGCAGCGCTGGCAGGTGCCCACGTTCAGCTTGTGCGGCTCCTCCTTCTCCAGCAGGCCCAGCTCCGTCAGGTCCGCCAGCACCTGCTTGCGCGCCTCCCGGCTCTCCAGGCCCGCGTACTTGCCGGTGTCCTTCGTCATCCGCGCCGCTTCGTCCAGGATGGACAGCATCGGCAGCTTGTGGCGCAGGCCCGTCTGGTAGTCGTTGAAGTCGTGCGCGGGCGTGACCTTCACCACGCCGGTGCCGAACTCCATGTTCACCAGCTCGCCGTCCGCGATGACCGGAATCTCACGGTCGGTGAGCGGCAGCGCCACGCTCTTGCCGATGAGGTCCTGGTAGCGCGGATCCTCCGGGTGCACGGCGACGGCCGTGTCGCCCAGCAGCGTCTCCGGGCGCGTCGTCGCCACGGTGAGGAAGCGCTCCGTGCCCTTCACCGGATAGCGGATGTGCCAGAGCGAGCCGTTCTTCTCCTCGTGCTCCACTTCCAGGTCGGAGAGGGCCGTGCGGCAGGACGGGCACCAGTTGATCAGCTTCTGGGCCCGGTACATCAGGCCCTCTTCGTACAGCCGGACGAACACCTCGCGCACCGCGGCCGAGGACTGCTCGTCCATGGTGAAGCGCTCACGGCTCCAGTCCAGGGACGCGCCCAGGTAGCGGTGCTGCTCACCGATGCGCGCGCCGAACTTGCCCTTCCACGTCCAGACGCGCTCGAGGAACGCCTCGCGGCCCAGGTCGTGGCGGCTCTTGCCCTCCGTCTTCTTCAGCTCCTTCTCCACCACCATCTGCGTGGCGATGCCCGCGTGGTCCGTACCCGGCAGCCAGAGCGCGTTGAAGCCGCTCATCCGCTTCCAGCGCGTGAGGATGTCCTGGATGGTCGCGGTGAGCGCGTGGCCGATGTGCAGGCTGCCCGTCACGTTGGGCGGCGGCAGCACGATGCTGAACGGCGGCTTGGAGGAAGGGGCTTCGGCGCGGAAGTAGTCGCGCTCCAGCCAGTGGTTGTACCACCGCGCCTCCACTTCGGAGGGCTCGTAGGCCTTGGACAGTTCAGTCGTGTCAGTCATTGCAAGCGGCCGGCCCCCGACGGGGCCGGCGGGGAATCAGAGGGGACTGCGAATCAATGCTGGGTCTCGCGGTCCTTGATGAGCCGCTCCAGCTCTTCCCGGATGATGGTCTCCGCCAGCTGCGGAACGACCTCCCAGGCAATCTTCTCGATGACCTCGCGGGACGCCTTCGACAGCGCCTCGCGCAGCAGCGCCTCTCCGCCATCCGCGGCCGGACGGGCGCGCGCGGGCGGAGTCGCCGGCGAGGGACCGCCGATGTCCAGGGAGATCTCCTCCGCGCCGCTGGGCTCGGGCAGCGAGTCCTCGATGCGGATGCTCTCCGTGCGGGCCTGCGCGGCGGGAGGGGCGGCCGGAGCACCCAGCCCGAACGGATCCCGGGCACGGGCGGCCGGAGGCACCGCGGCGGGCGGGGGCGCGGACGGCAGCGGCGCGGCGCCCGGAGGACGCGGGAAGCCGCCCGGGATGTTCGGGGCGCCAGGGCCCGGAGGACGCGCGGCCATGCCCGGAGGCGGCGCACCCGGCGGACGCGCGCCCGGAGGCACGGCACCCGGAGGAGGACGCGCACCCGGCGGCATGGCGCCCGGAGGCGGCGCACCCGGAGGACGCGCGCCCATGCCCGGAGGCGGCGCACCCGGCGGAGGACGTGCACCCGGCGGCATGGCGCCCGGAGGCGGCGCACCCGGAGGACGCGCGCCCGGAGGAACAGCGCCCGGCAGCGGACGCGCCGCACCCGGAGGAGGAGGCACACCGGCGCCCGGAGGACGCGCGCCCGGAGGCGGCGCACCCGGCGGAGGACGCGCACCCGGCGGCATGGCGCCCGGAGGCGGCGCACCCGCGGGACGCGCACCCGGCGGCACGGCGGCGGCGGGCGGCGCGCTGACCGGAGCGCTCGGGGCGGAGGTCTGGGGCAGAATGCGCGTCGCGGCGGACGCGGGCATCGTGTTGGACTTCTGGCCCACCAGCGCCTTCACCTTGTCGAGGAGGATCTGGCTCTCGAAGGGCTTGGTGATGTGGTCATCCGCCCGGGCGGCCTTCGCGCGGTTCTCGTCGAACGCCTCGAAGGTGCCGGCGAGCAGCAGCACCGGGATGGCCTGCGTGGAGGGGTCGCCCTTGAGCGCCTCGCAGACCTCGTAGCCGCTCTTGCCCGGCATCATCACGTCGGCGAGCACCACGTCCGGACGCAGCTCGCGCGTGCGGGAGATGGCGTCCAGCCCGTTGTCCACCGCGGTCACCTGGAAGTCTTCCGTCGCGAAGATCATCCCGATCACCTTGCGGATGGTGAGCGAGTCGTCGGCGATCAGTAGATTCTTGGGCATCGGCTCCGGCCTCGGGGGGCGCATACCCCCCTGAATTCGTTTGAGATTTCGGGCGAGCAAGCCTGCCTGCACGCCCTGTGTCAATCGGAGAAGCTTAGGATTCGCGCGTTGGGCCGATCAAGAAAACATGCGCTGCAGGTCCAGTAACATCACCGGATCCGGCAGCCCCGGCGCCCGGAACGTTCCGGGAAGCTCGGCCGGCTTGAACTTCTGCAGCACACCCAGCACCCGGGTGGCCGCCAGCCCTACGTTCCGCCCCGCCAGTTCCGTGAGGACGAACAGCTCCTCCGCCTGGGCCGGCGCACCCAGCAGCGCTGGAATCGAACAGATGGGCCATAGCGCCTGCGCGTGGGGATAGACGCCCGCCACCGGCCCGCTCTGCACCGGGAGCACGCTGAACGCCTCGCCCCGGGGTACCACCTGGGAGACGCAACCCAGCGGGACGCCGAACAGCACCCCCTGGGACTCCAGCACCAGCGCCCGCTCCGGGGGCGCGTCCGCATAGTGCACGGGCCGGGGCTCTGGCGGGGTCGCCCGGGGGCCCGCCCGGTGCGGCAGCGCTTCCACGATGAGCTCCAGGTACAGCCGGTCCTTGTGCAGCACCGCGCCCCGGCTCAGCGGCGCCAGCGAGTCCGCCAGGCCCGGAGGCAGCAGGAAGAACGGGTCCCTCGCGACGTCCGCGACCTCCACCACGGCGCGCACCCGCACCGCGAGCGTGGGGCTGACGTCCAGGACCACCACCATGCCCGGCACTTCCTCAGGCAGGCCGCCGAGCAGCGCGGCGAGGTCCTTCACTTCCAGTACGCCGCGCAGACTCGCGCCGCGAGCGCCCGGCATCGCGACCTCGATGACGGAGGTGGCCTCCACCGCGTAGCGCGTCTCTCCGGCCTCCACCAGCAGGCAGAGCCGCCGTCCGCTTTCAAAGGGCACGGCCCGGGACCCTAGCAGCCTTCCAGCGTTGGGTGCTAAGCCCTGAACAGTCATGGCGCGACTGCTCCTCGTCGACGACGAAAAGATCGCCCGCAATCTCTACGGCGACTACCTCACGGCCGCGGGACACCTGGTCACGGCGGTGCCCACCGTGGCGGACGCGAAGGCAGCCCTCTCCGCGGCGCGGTTCGACGCGGTGGTGACGGACCTCATCCTCCCCGGCGGCGACGGCATGGAGGTGCTTCGCCACGTGCGCGAGCGCTACCCCGGCGTGGAGGTGCTGGTCATCACCGGCCTGGACAAGGTGGCCCCCGCGGTGCGCGCCATCAAGAGCGGCGCGGCGGAGTACCTGGTCAAGCCCGTGGCGCCGGAGGCCCTGGAGCACGCGCTGCGCCGCGCGCTCACCACGCGCGACCTGATGCGTGAGAACGCGTCCCTGCGCCAGCACGTCGCGCTGCTGGAGGCGGGCCAGCGCATCGCCACCACGCTCGACCGCGAGCGGCTGTCCACGGCCGCGTCCGACGCGCTGGAGTCCATGGCCAACGCCTCCGCGGTGATGCTCCTGGAGCGGGACCCCGGCGGCACGGGCTTCCGCTCGCACGGCATGCGCGGGCTGCCGGTGGACCTGCACGAGGCGCTCGTCCCGCTGCTCATCGAGCGGCTTTCGGGCACGCGCACGCAGGTGGAGCTCGACGGACTTCAAGTTCCCTGGCCGCGCACCCTCTCCTTCCCCGCCGTGGACGGCGAGCTGGTGCTGGGCCACGCGGTGCTCTTCCACGACAACGCGCCCGCGGAGCACCACGCGGAGACCGTGGGCTTCCTCGTGCGCAACTGGGCGCTGGCCCTGCGCAACCTGGGCCGCTTCGCCGCCGTGGAGGACCTGGCCTACGTCGATGACCTCACCCGCCTGTTCAACACGCGCTACCTGCACCTGGTGCTGGACCGCGAGGTGAACGAGGCCCTGCAGACGGAGCGCCCCTTCTCCCTGCTGTTCCTGGACCTGGACCGCTTCAAGGCCATCAACGACACGCACGGGCACCTGGTGGGCTCGCGGGTGCTGGTGGAGGCCGCGCGCGTGCTCAAGGGCTGCGTGCGCGACCCGGACGTGGTGGCGCGCTTCGGCGGCGACGAGTACGTGGTGCTCCTGCGCGGCACGGACTCCGGCGGGGCCCTCAAGGTCGCCGAGCGCATCCGCCGCACCATGGAGACCCATCAGTTCCTGGGCCGCGAGGGGCTGGCGCTCAAGCTCACCACCTGCATCGGCGTGGCCAGCTTCCCGGAGCACGCCCAGGACAAGGACCACCTGCTGGACCTGTCCGACCGGGCCATGTACCGGGGCAAGCGCGGCACCCGGAACGTCGTCTACATGGCGGCGCAGGACCTGGAAGCCACCCCGGCCGAGCGCCGTCAGAATCCCCCGCCCCCGCAGGGCCAGGGCTGAACGCCGGACGCGCGCTACTTGCGCAGGCTGCCCACGGTGAGGTGCTTGGGCAGCTCCACTTCCGCGGGCACGCCGCCGCCGCCCTCGCCCACCGCCTCCACCTCTTCGTGGGACGCGCCGGTGGTGATGAGGCGGTACTTCTGCGACGCCTCGCGGTCGTGCTGGGCCTGCTCCGGATCCAACCGCGCGATGAGCTGCCAGAAGAGGGCCGCGTGCTCGCGCTCCTCGTCCATGACGTGCCGCAGGATGGCCTTCGCCTCCTCATTGTCCGTCGCGTCCAGGTGCGCGGCGTAGAGGTTGATGGCGTCCAGCTCCGCCTCGATGTTGAGCCGGATGGAGCGGGCCAGTTCGGAGTCCGTCAGCTTCCGGGGCACCAGCGAGTGGAACGGGTTCGTCTGCGGCATGAGGACCTCAGCGACAGGGAGAGTCCCCAACAGGCGAGCGGGCAACGACGTTCCGTCAGGCCGGGCTGGAGGACGTGCGCGAGCATCCGTTCGGTCGCGAGCGCGGTCAACCGAATCCCGCTGGGGGTGCGTTGCGCGTGAACACCTGCCTCCGCCATGCTCCCGCGCATGGAGACCCCCTCGCCGCTCGCGCAGCTGCTCCAGGCCCTGGACGCGGGGGACCTGGAGAAGGCACGGGTCGCGGCCGTGGCGCTGCAACGCGCCAACGCCCACACCCATCAGGTCGCCGCGGAGGTCCTCCATGAGCTGCGTCAGCCCCTCCTGGGCGCGAAGGCCTACGCCCAGCTGCTCGCCGAGGAAGGAGGCTCCAGCGGTCCGCTGAAGCTGCTGCTCGCGCAGGTGGAGCGGATGGAGCAGATCGTCTCCGACTTCATCCGCCTGGCCAGCGAGCGGCCGGCCCCGCAGCAGCGGCTGTCCCTGGCCGCGCCCATCTGGGCGGCGGCGAAGGTGTTCAGCGTCAACCCGGACTCGGCGCGCATCTCACTGGAGGTGGAGGCCCCCGAGGACCTCACCATCCAGGGCAACGCGCGGCTGATTGAGCAGCTCACGCTCAACCTGCTCAACAACGCCCGCGACGCCATGTCCGGCCGGGGCCGCGTGAAGGTGACGCTCACGCGCGATGGCGCCTCCGCGGCCCTCTACGTTTCCGACTGGGGACCGGGCATCCCGGACGAGCTGAAGACGCGCATCTTCGAGCCCTACGTCTCCGCCAGCAAACGCGGCACGGGCCTGGGGCTCGCCGTCTGTCGTCGCATCGCGCAGGAGCACCACGCGCAGATTGCCCTGGTGCCGCCCACGACGCTGCGCGAAGTGCCGCCCCCGGCCACCGTGTTCCGCGTGCTCTTCCCGCCCACGGACGCGCCGCGCCCGCCGCGCAAGCGCCTGCTGGTGGTGGACGACGAGGGCATCATCCGGATGGTCTTCAAGGACCTGATGGACAAGGAGTGCGAAGTCATTGAAGCGGCCACGGGCGAAGCCGCGCTCGAAATCCTCCGCTCGTCGCGCGTGGATCTCATCGTCACGGACAAGAACCTGCCCGGAATCTCCGGCCTGGAGCTGGCCCAGCACGCGAGGAAGCTGGACCCCGCGTCGCGCGTCATCCTGATGACGGGCTACCCCTCGCTGGTGACGACGCAGCAGGCGCTGCAGCTGGGCCTGGTGGACTACCTGCTCAAGCCCTTCGACGACATCCGCCAGGTGCGCGCGCTGCTGCGGCAGGCGCTGTACACGCCGGCCGCGCCGCCTGTCCCCGCCCCCAGCGCTGGCGTGCGCCGGGTGGACGTGCTGGAGGACAACCCGGCCACCGCGCGGCTGATTTCAGAGGCGCTGACGCTGTTGGGCCTGGAGGCGCGCGTCGTCGCGGGCGCGGAGGTGGCCACCATGGAGCCGCCCATGGGCGTGGTGGTGTCTTGGGACTTCGCGCCGGCCTACGGCAAGAAGGCGCTGGAGCTGGCCCGGGCCCTGAGCCAGGGCGCGCCCTTCGTCGTCCTGGCCGAGCACCTCACCATGGACACGGCGCTGGCGTCGCTGCGCGCCGGGGCCGCCGCGTGCCTGCCCAAGCTGCTCTCCGACACCACGGCGCTCAGCCGCGAGCTGGGCCTGGCCTTCAAGAAGACCGCTTCCTGAAAAAGACTCCGGCCCCGGGCGCCCCGCTTTCGCGGAGCCCACCGGGGCCGGAAACCCTACGAAGCTACGGAGCCGTTACGTCGGCTCAGTAGTCCATGTCGTCGCCGCCGTACTCCGGCATGGCGCCGCCGCCCGCGCCGCCCTTGGCCTTCTTCTTGGGGCGCTCGGCGATCATCGCCTCGGTGGTGAGCAGCAGGGACGCCACGGAGGCGGCGTTCTGCAGCGCGGTGCGCTCGACCTTCGTCGGGTCGATGACGCCGGCCTTCTCCAGGTCCTCGTAGGTCTCCGTGCGGGCGTTGAAGCCGAACGCGCCGGTGCCGTCCTTGACCTTGTTGATGACGACGGCGCCTTCGACGCCGGCGTTGCTGGAGATCTTGCGCAGGGGCTCCTGCAGCGCCTTGCGGATGATGTCCACGCCGAAGTCCTGCTCGCCGCCCAGCTTCAGGCCGTCCAGCGCCTTGAGGCTGCGGATGTAGGCCACGCCGCCGCCGGGGACGATGCCCTCTTCGACGGCCGCGCGGGTCGCGTGCAGCGCGTCCTCCACGCGGGCCTTCTTCTCCTTCATCTCCACTTCGGTCGCCGCGCCGACGTTGATGACCGCCACGCCGCCCACGAGCTTCGCCATGCGCTCCTGGAGCTTCTCGCGGTCGTAGTCGCTGGTGACCGTCTCGATCTGCGTGCGGATGAGCTTGATGCGGCCCTCGATGTCCGCCTTCTGGCCGGCACCGTCCACGATGGTGGTGTTGTCCTTGTCCACCGTGATGCGCTTGGCGCGGCCCAGGTCGGTGAGGGTCAGGTTCTCGTACTTGTGACCCAGCTCCTCGCTCACCACCATGCCGCCCGTCAGCGTGGCGATGTCCTTGAGCATCTCCTTGCGGCGGTCGCCGAAGCCCGGCGCCTTCACCGCGGCCACGTTCAGCACGCCGCGGATCTTGTTCACCACCAGGGTGGCCAGGGCCTCGCCCTCGATGTCGTCCGCGATGATGAGCAGCGGCTTGCCCGAGCGCGCCACCTGCTCCAGCAACGGAATCATGTCCTGCATCGACGAGACCTTCTTCTCGCTGATGAGGATGTAGGGGTCGTCCATGACGACCTCCATGCGATCGCGGTTCGTGACGAAGTACGGCGACACGTAGCCACGGTCGAACTGCATGCCCTCCACCACGTCGAGCGTCGTCTCCAGGCCCTTGGCCTCCTCGACGGTGATGACGCCCTCCTTGCCGACCTTCTCCATCGCGTCCGCGATGGTCTGGCCGATGGTCTCATCCCCGTTGGCGGAGATGGTGCCCACCTGCGCGATGGCCTGCTTGTCCGTGGTCGTCTTGGACATCTTCTTCAGCTCCGCGACCACCACCTCCACGGCCTTGTCGATGCCGCGCTTGAGGTCCATGGGGTTGTGGCCGGCGGCCACCAGCTTCAGGCCCTCCTCATAGATGGCGCGCGCGAGCACGGTCGCCGTCGTGGTGCCGTCGCCGGCCTTGTCGGAGGTCTTCGACGCGACCTCCTTCACCATCTGCGCGCCCATGTTCTCGAAGCGGTTCTCGAGATCGATCTCCTTGGCGACGGTGACGCCGTCCTTGGTGATGGTGGGCGAGCCGAAGCTCTTCTCGATGACCACGTTGCGGCCCTTGGGACCGAGCGTCACCGCGACCGCATCCGCGAGGACACGGACGCCGCGCAGGATGGAATCGCGCGCGGACTGATGGAAGAAGATTTCCTTCGCTGCCATCGTAACCTCCGATAATACTTGGGGAATTTCTACAAATGGGGATGGCCGTTAGCACTCGGCCATGTCGAGCGCCAACATAAGGGCCGCATCGACGATGTCAACGGAAAGGGGCAGCCGTGTGGGCCTGAGGACGCCTACTGGCCCGCCCGGGTGGGGGGCCGGGCCGCCTTGGGAAGGCCCTACTCCGCGAAGCGCACGAGGTTGAGCAGCTGCCCCATGTCCAGGGGCTTCTGCAGGGTGATGGCGACGCCCTTGCGCAGGCCCCGGTCGGAGATGTTGGCGTCCGTGCTGGCGGTCATCATCAGGACGGAGATGCGCTGGAAGCGGGGGTCCGCCTTCAGCATCTCCGTGAAGTGGATGCCGTCCAGGTGGGGCATCAGGTAGTCGGTGATGACCAGCCCCACGGGGTGACGCTCCATGATGTCCAGGGCCTGGAGCGCGTCCGACGCCGAGAACACGGTGTAGCCATGCATCTCCAGGTAGCGAGAGAGCATGGTGCACAGCTCGTAATCGTCGTCGACGACCAGGATGTTCACGGGGTTCGGGCCGAAACGGGGCGCTGGAAGGTAACAGCGACGCCGGTCGTTGACAACGCGAAGGACGGCTTCTTAGCTGCCGGCCCGAATGGCGAAGCGCATGGCGAAGCAAGGGGAGGCGCGGGACATGGACGCGCGGCTGGAGGGAGTCGCGGACGCCTTCGAGGCGCGGGACTTCGAGGCCGCGCTCACCAGCGCCGACGCCCTGCTCCGGGACGTTCCGGACTCACCAGAAGCCCTGCACTACCGGGCCGCCGCGCTGGTGGAGGTGGGACGCCTGGAGGACGCGGGCAAGGCCTATGGCGCCGCCCTCAAGATGGCCCCGGAAGACCTGGAGATCCTCTTCGGCGCGGCGGAATTCCTCGTGTGCCGCACCGGCGAGGACCGCGAGGCGGTGGAGGAAGGGCTGGAGTGGTGCGGCCGCGGGCGGAAGCTGGCGCAGCGGGCCGATGACGTGGAGCTCGTCTACGAGTTCCTCCTCCTGGAGGGCATGGGCCTCAACCAGCTGGGGGAATGTGAGTCCGCGCTGAAAATCCTGGACCAGGCGCTGACGCACATGCCGCGCTCGACGGACGCGCAGCTGGAGCGGGGCATCGCGCTGTTCGAGTTGTGCCGCTTCGCGCCCGCGCAGGAGGCCTTCGAGCGGGTGTTGAAGGACGCGCCGGACGAGGCCTGGGCGCACCACTACCTGGGGCTGGTCGCGGAGCGGCGCCAGGATGCGAAGGAGGCGAAGAAGCGCTTCTCCCGGGCGCAGGCGCTGGCCCCGGAGGAGCTGCCGCCGCCGGTGGCGCTGGAGGAGGCGGCGTTCGACCGCGCGGTGGAGGACGCGATGCGCGCCCTGCCCTCGCAGGTGAAGCAGTACATGGACAACGTGACGCTGGCGGTGGAGGACCTGCCGTCGGATGAGGACCTGCTGGGTCAGCAGCCGCCACTGTCACCGTGCATCCTGGGGGTGTTCCGGGGCACGCCCGTGGGCGAGCGCAGCGTGATGGACGCGGCGGATCACTTCCCGCCCTCCATCGTGCTGTACCAGAAGAACCTGGAGCGCTTCGCGCGGACCCGCGAGGAACTCATCGAACAGATTGGCATCACGGTGATGCACGAAGTCGGTCACTTGATGGGTCTGGATGAAGACGACCTGTGGGAGCGGGGGCTGGACTAGCGCCGTTCTCCCCTGCCCTGATGCGCGCCATGCATGCATGGACGAAGCTGGGGCTGATGGCGGTGCTGGGTCTGACGGGCTGTCTGGGCGACGACGACGAAGAGCCGCGCACGTGTCCGCAGGTGGTGGTGTTCGCGCGCTCGGACAGCGAGACGTGCCAGTCCTTCCCGACGCCGTGTGACGTGCCGGAGGGGTACGTCGAGTGCTGCGGCGGCCTCTTCGGGGGCTGCGCGGGGAACGTGTCCGGGAACACCTGCGTGGATGATCCGTCCGACACGTGCCAGCCCGGGGGCAGCGCGGACTGCCCGGGCATCTGCCAGTAGGCGTCAGGCGGCGCGCGAGCCCATGTCCTCGAAGTAGGCGCGGCGGGCTCGGGCGCAGGTGGGGCACTGCCACTGCACCAGGGTGAGGTGGCGGTCGCCCAGGACGACGGCCTCGTGGCGGAGCGACTCCCGTGGGGCCTCGCTGGTGGCTCCACAGGCGCAGCGCAGCCGGCCCAGCGTGGACAGCAGCTCCTGGGGGCTGGTGATGGGGATGGCGGTTCCTGCGCTGTCGCCCCGGTGGTCCGCGTCGAACTTGCGTGCAAAGGCGCGGCGCCGGCCCCAGGCGCGGCCCTTGCGCCAGAGCGCCACCGGGCCGCCCTGCGCGATGACGAACCACAGCACGAGGCACGTCGCGATGACGCCCAGGAGGATGGCACCCGCCTCGCCGGACGGAACGGATGAGGCCTGGTCGCGGGCGGCCCGGCTCCTGAGTTGGATGGCGTAGCCGCGCTGGGCCTCGGTGGCGCGCACGGCCTTCACGTACTCGGCGATGCGCTCGGGCGGGACCGAGTCCGCGGTGCTGCGATAGCTGTAGTCGAGCAGCAGCGTCTTGCCTTCGGCGCGGGTGTCGGCCACGAAGCGGAAGGCCGGACCGTCCACGACCTCGTACTCCGTTTTGACGGGGGGCAGCTCGCCGGCCTTCAGCGTGATGCGGTGGCGGGCGAAGACGGGGTGCTCCACCTCCAGCGGGAAGGCGCGGTGGGAGTAGTTCGGCACGGAGAGGTGCTGGCGCAGGCCATGCGCGCGGAACTCCCGGCGACCGTCCGAGGTCCAGAAGTCCTCGATGCGGTAGTGCTCTTGCGTGACGAGCACGTTCGTCACGGTGTCGTCGTCCACCGACATGGGCTTCGCGATGGAGATGTCCGCGTCCGTCTTCGCGTAGTAGTTGAAGTAGAGGCGGGACACCTCGGACAGGGACGTGCCCGCGAGCGCGCGGCGCATGGAGTTGGCGTCCGCCCCCGTGCGCGTGGTGACGACGTCGAGTGTCGCGGCCCCGTCGCGGCCCATCGCGACGTAGGTCTCGTCCACGAAGAGGGAGGGCTCCGTCAGCGTGGGCGTGGGGATGACGGAGAGCGCCGTGGTGGCGGGGGCGACGAGGAGGGCCCGGCCGTAGGAGGGCGGCTCGTAGCTTTCCAGCCCGCCGCGCTCCAGCGTCGCCGTGGGATCCACCCACAGCTCGCGGCCGGCCACGGTGGCATGGACGATGACGTGGTTGAACGCGGTGGCGGTGGGACGCAATCCGTCCAGAAGCTGCGTGAGGTCCGTGCTCACGAGCGCCGGCTGCGCGTCGATGCCCAGCCCCTTGAGGAGCGACACCAAGAGGAGCGACTTGTCCTTGCAGTCGCCGAAGCGGCGCTGGAGGACCTCGTCGGGCGGATGGGGCTGGTGGGAGTTGGGGCCCATCTCGATGCCCAGGTAGCGCACCTCGTCCTGGACGAAGCGAAGCGCGGCGAGGAAGCGAGCCTCCGGGGTGGGCTCCTTCGACAGCCGGCGGACCTCCTGCTCCAGCGACTTCGAGCGGGCGGGCATCTGGAACAGCGTGGAGGCCCAGCGCGCGACGTCGTTCCAGTCCTTGTATTCGCTGAACTGGATCCACGGGTAGACGGGCTGCCAGCCGGGGACGTTGTCCTCGTGGCGGACCGCGGGCACGTGGTGGCGCTCCAGGATGATTTCACGCTCGCCGTTCAGCATCGACTCCGAGCGCGACAGGCCCGGCGCGGCGAAGTCCCGGATGAAGAGCGTGCGCCCCCGCCCTTCCGGCCACAGCAGCCGGTAGGCGAAGTGGACCACGGGATAGGAGTGGCCCACGCCGACGACGTCGGAGAAGCGTCCGCCAAAGACGGGGTTGGCGCCTTCGAAGGAGTACGCGACCTCCACGGTGTCGCCCACGCGCACGTCGCGGAGGAAGGGCACCACGGAGAGGTTGCCGTTGTAGAGCCGGTTCTGGAGCTCGGTCTCCTGCTGGATGACGCGGGCCTCGGCGGGCTGGAAGACGTCCTCGCGGCGGCCATCGCGGATGCGCCAGATGCCGTGGACGGTGAGCTTCTGGTACGTCGGATCGAAGCGGAACTGGATGTCCGTGACGCGGTCGATGCCCCGCGGCGAGAGGACCTTCTGGGCCGAGTGCAGGTAGTGCACGCGCGACGGGCCGGACACGCGCACCTGTTCCTCGATCAGCAGCCGGGAGACGCTGGTCTCCTCCTCGCCCTCGGGCGTCGGGCCGGGGTCTGGAGGAATGGGAAGCGGCTTCACCCACGCGGCGGGAGGCCCAACGCGGAACGGCCTGGCGTTCGTCGCCGCCGGTGCTGCCCCCGCGCTCAAGGACAGACACAGACACAGCAGCAGGATGGACACCGGAAGGAAGCCCGGTGCCAGGAGGACGGAACGGAAGGTTCGGCGCATGGCGGAAGGGCGCTCATCATGGAGCCCGGATGACGCGCCGGGCAAGGCGCCCCCTGGGACACCGGGCGAGCGGCCCCGCTTCATTCACCAGTGAAAACCGCCATGCAGGCCAAGCCTGGAATTGCCGTGACACGGGCTAGGGTTCCGGCCATCGGTTGGAAGGCCCAGGAGGCTGGCGATGGTCAACGTGAGGCAGGTCGCGACGCGGCTGAAGAGTGCGTTCCTGGCGGACCCGGAGCGCTTCTATACGAACGAGACAGGGGCCTGGGTGGCGGGGATGCCGGCGCCGAGCGACATCCGGGTGACGACGGGCCGGGAGCCCTTCTGGATCAACCTGGGCTACTGGAAGCACGTGGAGAAGGTGGACGACGCCAACGTGGAGCGCGTGGGGGAGCTGTTCCGGTCCGCGCAGGCGGAGATGGCGCGCCTGTTGGCGAGGACGGCGAAGCTGGGGCCCGGGGATGCCGTCTTGGACTGCGGCTTCGGGTACGCGGACCAGGACCTGCTGTGGGCGGAGGAGTTCAAGCCCGCGAGCATCGTCGGGGTGAACATCACGCCGAACCAGGTGAAGGTGGGCCGGGAGCGCGTGAAGCTGACGGGGCTGGAGGGTGTGGTCCGGCTGGAGGTGGGGAGCGCGACGGCGCTGCCGGGGCCGGAGGGAGCGTTCGACGTGGTGTTCGCGCTGGAGTCCGCGATGCACTTCCGGATGAGGCAGGACTTCCTGCGCGAGGCCTTCCGGGTGCTGAAGCCGGGAGGCCGGCTGGTGATGGCGGACATGGCGCAGAAGACGGACCGTGAGGCTGGAGCCGGACTCCGAGCACGGCTGCGCTACCGCTACTGGCGGGGGCTGATTGCCTTCCCGGAGGAGAACGTCTGGTCGACGGAGCGCTACCGGGAGGAGCTGCGGCGGGCGGGGTTCCAGGACGCGAAGGTGGAGTCCATCGCGGACGACGTGTACCCGGCGGTGAACACGGCGCTGGTGGCGCTGCGGGGCATAACGCAGCTGGAGCGCAATCCGGGGAGCACGTCGCTGCACCAGGTGCGCGCGGACGTGCACAAGGCGATGCGGATGACACCGGAGCAGCTCCAGTGGCCCGCGCTGTTCAACTGCGACGAGTACGCCGTGGTGTCCGCGCGCAAGCCGTGACCGTGGTTGACGGACTGGGGCGGAGCGGCGGTAATCGGAAGCGGTAGGGCCTCCGGACCTGGTGGCCGGCCCGGTCTTCAAAACCGGTGAGGGGCTGCGAGAGCAGTCCCTGGCGAGTTCGATTCCCGTGCCCTACCGCCACACCTCTGCAATCCGGTTAGCGATTCATCGTCACCAGCCAGCAGCTACCAAGAGGTCGACGCACAAATGCCACAGGATAAGGAAAGTGGCGCAACTGCCGCTCAATGGGGCCGTGATACAGCTCGACAGCTCGCCGAAAAGCTAGGAGCCAAGCCACTCAGCAACATCTCGAATGAGGCGCTACTCGACGACGAATTGATTGTGATCAAGTGCGCCAAACCTGACACCGACACCGTCGGTGTCACCTTCAAGATGCTTGCACGCGTGTCCCGCGTATTCGGTGCTTTCCAACAGAGCGACGGCAGCTTTGACATTTGGTCACTACCGTCCAGCATTTATTCCAAACATACCCGCGAGTCGGCCGGTCGCGGCTCATCCGCTGGAAAGTATGGGCTCGTACGACGAGACGCGTTCCTCTCACTTGGAGTTCACATCGGGACAGTCCGGCTCCCCTAGTATGCCGAACTAGATTTGAACGACTGACTTGGGCCTGACGATCAGCATCGCCCCCAGTCACTGTGAACCCATGGCAATGGAGAGTCGCTTGGCTCTCGGGAAAACAGCACGGCGGCTGGTCCTGTGGGCTATCGTGGGACCTCTGCTGGCAGGCGCGTTTGGACAGACCGGATGCTCCCATGGAAGCAATCTAGTCATTGGGCGCACTGCACCTGAACACTTCCGGCACGCCGTCGGCCCGCACGCTCGACGACAGCCGGTGACCACCCGGAGCGCTTGTCAGTTCTACCTGGTATTACCCGACCTTGCGCCACCGATGCGCTCCCGAGCAAAGAGCGCCAGCGCCAGGAGGGCTCCGCATGCTGCCACGATGGTCGATTCCCCTACTGATCGTGATGCTGGCCGGATGCAGCGGCACCACGAAGTCCGTGCGCCTACACACGGGCCACGGCGACCCCATCGTCCTCACCCCACGCAGCGGCGATGCCGCGCCGGTGGAGTTGGACGAAGACGACTTCGTTGAAGTCGTAGCAGTGCTCGCCCGGAACGTGCGGCCGTCCACTCATCCCCAGGAAACGGCCCGGCGGTTTTTCGAGATGGATCCGCGCAGCGGTTCGTACCTGTACGAGCCGCGCAGCCACCGTGTCATCCCGCTGGGACCGGGCGAACACCTGGACGGTGATCTCCCCTCGACAGAGGTGGATCTGACGCGCGCATACCTGCGCTGGTGCGAGCGAACGAGCAAACCCGGCGATTGCCTGCGCCTCCTGGTGGAGAGCCCTACTGTCACCGGAGATGGCCGTTACGCCCTGGCCATGGCCTTGGCCCAAGGCGTCGTGCGGGACGAGATGATGGACGCCTTCAAGGAGATGGCTGATCCCCAGGCCATGATGGCTGCGGTTCTTTGGACGTGGACCACGTACTGCATCTTGCTCGCGGTGCCCGAGCCTTTCTCGAAGGGCGTGGCCGCCGTGATGACCGCCTCCCTCATTGCCTACGTGGGGGTCGATACGTTCTGGAGCCTCATCTTGGGCTTCAAGCAGCTGGTGGAGGAGGCGGAGCGGGCCACCACGTTTGACGAACTCCGCGAGGCGGGTGAGCGCTACGGCAAGGTCATGGGCCGCAACGCGGCGCGCGCGTTCGCCATGTTGGCAACGGCCGCCCTTGGGAACACGGCGGCGGGGCTGGGGTCGAAGGTGCCAATGCTCCCAGGCGCCGCGCAGGCGGCGGTCCAGGCTGAAGCGCAAATGGGCATCAGGCTCGCGGCGGTCGCGGACGTGGGAACGGTGGCCGTGAGCGCCGAGACCGTCACCATCGCCCTCGCGCCCGGCGCGGTGGCCATGGGGGCCAAAGCCACGGGCGGCAGCGCCTCCGCCAAGGCGCGTCCCTTGGGCTACAGGGCCTGGAGCTCGTTCAGTGGTTTCAAGAAGGCCATGGGCCCGGCGGGCAAGAACAAGGAGTGGCACCACATCGTCGAGCAAACTCCGGGCAACGTGAAGCGCTTCGGCCCCCAGGCCCTCCACAACACCGAGAACCTCATCCCACTGGACAAGATCCTGCACACCGACGTCAGCGCGCTCTACTCGTCGATCCGGCGTAGTATCACCGGCTCGCCATTGACCGTGAGGCAATGGTTGAGCACGCAGTCCTACGAGGCCCAGCGTGACTTCGGGCTGCTGGCCATGGAGAACGTGGCGAAGGGGGTCTGGTGATGACGTTGGAGAGATTGGTCGAGCAGTTCGCCCTGAACGTGGCGGCACAGACCGAGGCCATCTTCCGGGGAGATGCCAAGACGGGAAACAAGCACGCCAGGAAGTACGGTGCAGCCGTCGATAAGCTCCTGGCCCATGGAAACGCAGGACGTGATGCCCTCCTCGTCCTGCTCAAGCATGAGCGCATGGATGTGCGTGTCATGGCCGCCGCCCATCTGCTCCGCTACCGGACGGCCGAAGCGAAGGCGGTTCTGGAGGAAGCCGCCAAGGGCAAGGGGCTCGTTCCCTTTGAAGCCGGGCAGGCATTGAAGCGCTGGGAAGAAGGAACCTGGGCGCTCGATCCAGAGTAGCCCGCCTCGGATGGACGACCTCATGCCGACGCGGTTCTTCAAGTTGACCGATGATGTGTACCTCTCCGGCCGGTGGGAGCTGGGGCATCCTCTCGATCAGGAAGGGCGCAAGCTCTATGACCCGTGGCAGTTCAGGATCGGGCAGCGGGCTCACTCGGACGAGCGCATCAGGATCCCCATCAAGATCTCCGGCAAACCGCTCGACTATTCCCACGCGGCATTCAGCATCCCCGTCGTCCACGCCCGGGCGGCCTCCTTCTTCACCGAGCTGGCACCCGACGACATGAAGCTCATCCCGGTGGAGATCGACTCCCAGCCCGCTCAGCACTTCATCCTCAACGCCACCCGGCTGGTGAAGTGCATCGACGATGCAGCGTGCGAGGAGGTGCGTTACTGGACCCCGGAGGACGGGATGCCCGAAAAGGTGGGTACGTACTCCTCCGTGTCCGGGATGCGCATCGACCCGGCGAAGGTGGAAGGCGCCAAGGTGTTCCGCACCTGGGGCTGGACCGTGGCCTTGATCGTGTCCGAGGAGATCAAGGAGGCCCTGGAGCGCGCGGTCATCACCGGCACGAAGTTCACGGACGTGACCGGCCCCGGTGCAGCCAATGCCCCCTAACCCCTGCCGTCCCCACCCGCGTACCCAAGCTGTACCCAAGATGAA
This sequence comes from Corallococcus sp. AB018, assembly GCF_003986945.1. Lineage (NCBI taxonomy): Bacteria > Pseudomonadati > Myxococcota > Myxococcia > Myxococcales > Myxococcaceae > Corallococcus > Corallococcus sp. AB018. The sequence goes on from NZ_RAWR01000021.1 coordinate 31,207, forward strand.
CGGACGCGGGTGGACCTTTACGGACTCGCGGTCCACCCCGCGCCAGAGGGAAACGGGCCACCCCTCAATCCTCCCGGGCACCTCGCGGATCGGTGTGGCGGGGCTTCAAAACCGGTGAGGGGCTACGAGAGCAGTCCCTGGCGAGTTCGATTCCCGTGCCCTACCGCCAATGCGTTCCAGGGGTTACGCCCCCCGTACTGCCGCCTTCGCAGCATCTTCGTCACCGATGGGCACTGTTCGAGCCGAGCGTCTGCTCGACCCAACGGTGCCAGGCCGCCGGCTCGTCACCCAGGTCCCGCCCCGCCAGGATGGCGAGCACCTTGCGAGCAGGCTCGGCATCGGTCTTCTGCTGCATTCCAGCCATCTCCACCAGCACCGCGCCCGCCTTGTCGAGAATCTGCCGCTGATGGGCGGCGCCTTCGGTTTCCACGATGTGCACGAGCGCCCAGGCTGCCTTGTTGCGGTCGGTCTCGAGCGGGTACCAGAGCGCTTCGAGCACGGGCTCCAGCGGGATGATGACCCGCGGCTGTCCCTCCTGCATCGTTCCCAGCAGGCGCAGCGCCTCGTTGCGCACACCCTCGTAGGGGTCGCGCACCGACGGGAGAACGAGCTTCACCAGTTGCTCGCGTGAGTTGATGTAGGGCAGGAGCATGACCGTGGCCATTCGCTTGGAGTCGTTGCGATCCTCACGCAGCACCCGCACCAGCGTGTCGAGATTGCGGGGAACACCATCCATGAAGCGCTGCTCCAGCGGCGCGAGCTCGGGGTGGTCGAATCCTCCATGGCAGTTGAGGGCATGGCACTTGCTCTTGCCGTACTCGGGGACAGCCCCTTCCCTGCTCAGCTTCCAGTAGGCCGTCTGGTATTCATCCCAGGCCGTGAGGAGGCCCTCCGGCTCCGGGATATCGCCCTGCGGCGCGGGTGAAAAGGGCATACGCCACTCATCTCCGGCATCGACCAGATCCACCGTCACCCGGAACGTCCGCGTCGGCGGGTAGGCCACCATCGAGTACCTGCAGAACGCGAACTTGTAGGCCGCCAGGAGCCGCGGCTTGCTCTCCATGAGGTACGGCGTGAACTCCCCCTTCTCGAGGTTGAAGCGCGCGCCGGGCGCAGGCATCCCAATGACCTCCAGCAGCTTGCCCTTGGGCACCTTGCGTGAGCCGAACACCTCCACGCCTTCGAACACGTAGACCGGGCTGGGCTGGACCGGCGATGCGGCCTGATGGACAGGCGTTGCACAGGCCGTGAGCAGTGCAAGACCCAAGAGGACAAAGCGCTGCATGGTTCTCCCTCTCCGCGCCGAGCAGGCGCAGGGATCTCAACGATGGTTGCGCGGGATGTGGCTGGTAAAGCGAACTCCAGGCTAACGCGCATCCGGGCCACCCTCGCATGAAATTCTCCCTGCCCCAGGAAGCGCCCTGGCGCTGCCCACCTGTCACGCGCCCGCGACACCTCTGGGTTCAACGTCATCCCTTCAGGGTGGATGCGTGCTCCGGACGATCCCGATCACCGATTCCGGAGCAAGCCGAACACCGGCTCCGGGACAAGCCGAACACCAATTCCGGAGCAAGGCGAACACCTGTAGCAGGGTGAGGCACCGGGGCCTGAGCAGCGCGGAGGCCCGCGCGGACTGAAGGTCCGGCCGGAACGTTGACGACGCTGGACAGAGCGCCGACCACGCCGCCACCTTCCAGCCCTTGACCTACCGCGGCCCGCTCTGGACTTTCCAGAACGGGCCGTGGTGCTTCGACGTCATGTCATGACTCAACAGGAGCAGTCATGGAGCAGCTATAGCGATCGCTGGTCATGTGGTGTGGGTGGGAAAGGCGCGTTGAAGACAGCCGGCGTTGAATGCTGGCGTCATCCCTCCGCGTGGCGTGAACCCTTCGCGCCCTCCTGCATGCATGCTCGGTTCACGAAGACGCGGAATCCCCCGCGTGCGCCCTCCGGCAACTCCGCGCTCAAGTCCAAGGCCTGCAGCGCGATGTCCCGCTCCATTTGCACGAGCCGGGGGTCTTCACGCTCCTCCGGGCCGAAGACGAAGGCGCAGTACTCGCCGGACGCGATGCTCGCCACGAGCGTCTCCGGCCGGAGTTCCGTGTAGAAGGACTGCCAGTAGCGACCATTGCGAAACAGGTAGAGCTGAAGAACCTTGTACCGGGGCGAGATGAAGCTCTCATGCCCGGGCGGCAGTGGTTCCAGATAGGGGCGAAGGATCTCCGAGATCTCCTTGTACGGTGGTTGAGGCGCAGTGAGCTCGTACGCCCCGAAACCAGCCAGTGACAGCGAGGAGAGGCCACCGATGAGCGCCGTCGCTCGCGCGCGCTCGAGGCGAGCCGCCGCATACGCCAGGAGCCAGGCGCCCCCCACCCCGAGCGTGTGCGCGCCAACATAGACAGGCGTGATGTCATCGCGCTTCAGCCCCCGAGCATGAGCCGCCCCGATGAGGAGCACCGCCGCGGCCGAGAAGACGCCCGCGACCCTGAGGGCTCGACGGCCCGATGCCCCCCGTGGTTCGAGGGTGCCCTCCCCGGCAAGGAGCGCCGAAGCACCAAGCCCGGCCAGCCCATAGAGGAATGGCAAGACTCCCAGGATGTAGAGCGACTCCTTGATGGCGGGGTGCGAGAGGGGAACCAGGCTTGCGAGCCCGAAGCCGATGGCGCCGAAGAGCCCGGCCGCGGTCGGCGCACGCCGCTTCAAGGCGGGGAGCGCAGCCAGAAGGAGGGGGCAGAGGAAGAAGTGCTCCCGGTAGAGGATCGCCGGGTAGTACCAGAAGGGATGACTCCATTCCGTGGGCACGCCCGCCCCAGCCAGCTTCGACCCTCCGATGCTCTGCCCCAGGAAGGGTGCGAAGTAGACCTGGGTGAGCCAGAGGGCGACATCCGTGGGTGACCGCAGAGCGACGAAGGCGATGTGAAGGGACGCCGTGGCGAGAAAGCCGGCGGCGATGCAGGCGACAGGAACCAGCGCCCATTGACGCCGCTGGAGACGCACGCTGGCAAGGAGCCCTAGCGAAGCCAGCACGAAGGGGGTGACGAGCCACAGCTTCGTCAAGAAGCCAAGGCCGAGGCATGCGCCACCCAGCAGGGAGTGCCAATTCCTCCCGGTGAGCTCTCCTCGCGCAATCCAGTACGTGCCCGCCATGCCCCACGCCACGAGGACAGGCTCGGCCTCCATCAGCCGGAATTGCCACAGGACGGCAGGAGAGAGCGCGAGCAGGAGCGTCGTCAGGAGCGCCGCACGACGCTCCCACAGGGCGACGAGCCGGTAGGTGAAGCAGAGGGTGGCGGCCAGCGCCGCGAATGAGACGAGCCCCATGGCTTCGGGCCGGCCGCCCAGGGGACAGCCTCCGAGTGCGAGGAGCACCGAGTGAAATGGAGTGTTGCCGATGCCTGGCAGATCGAAGCCAACCCAATCCTCCGAGCCGCCAGGGATGTACGAGGGCCGCACCACGAGCGCCAGCGAACGGCACATGTTGAGGGCCATCGTGCCATTGACGCCCTCGTCACCTGTTTCGATACGCTTGAAGACGACGCCGCGCGCGAAGGCCAGGGCAAGGGAGGCAATGACCACCACACGGACGACGAAGCGCAGGCGATTGTCGTCATCACGCCGCGGCCCAAGCGGCTGGACGGGGGGAAACCACGAGCCTGGCCAGAGAAGTCTCATTTCCGCCAGGCCCGGGGCAGGTGGGCACGAGAGTGGAGCCAGTCCTTGCCCCCCCCTACCCTCGCGGTCGGACTGAGCTGAGCCTTCAGAATCCTGCCGAGCAGCCTCAGCGTCCGCAGCAGCGGCTCCTTCGACTCGTCCTGGTGCGTCTTCTGAGCGGGCGTGCACTTCCGGGTCGCGTCAACCGGCTCCTCCAGGCCCACGTAGGCGCACGCGAAGCGCTCCGGTGAGAGGAACTCGCCCAGCCACCGTCGCTCCTCGCGCGGAAACCAGGCGGCGAAGAGGCCCCGCATCTTCACGGGCTCCCTCGCTCCATCCTTGAAGGGACTCATGAAAGAAGGCACGAGCCTGACCGAGCAATTGCCGTTCCAGCCAGCGGCAGCTCAATCCGGGCCTTCGAGTTCCGCTCGTCCGTTTCGGGGACGGCCCCTCATTTCGACCCTGGACAGCCGAGACGGGCGACCCTCTCGAGGGAGCGAGCCCTCCTCGATGGACTCTCAATCCGAGACAGCCTGACGTCCCAGCATGAGACAGCAGGGACAATCAGCCGGCGGTGAGGCCGTGAAGCATGGAGCACGATACCTGCATGGAGGCGCAGGCAGCAGGAAGCACGTGGGACACATGTGAATGCGCAAGCCGGTGATTCGCAAGACACTCTCCGAGGAACTGTTCTTCGTCCGCGGCATGAGCCTGATGCTCGTGGTGCTGGTCCATGTGATCGGCGTGGAGCCCTTCCAGGGAGTGCGCAAGCTCTTCTCCCCGGAGCGAGCGGAGCTCCGGTTCGCCTCGGAGTTCATCCACAGCTTCAACATGGCGGTGATGATCATCGGTTCGGGCGTGGCTGTGTCACTCTTCGGCGCGCCGGACAGGTCCTTCCGGGAGTTCGCGCACAAGAAGCTGCGCAAGCTCGTCGTCCCGATGTTGGTGTGGGCGCCCGTCTTCCTCATTGCCCATGAGCTCACCCAGGCGCGCCCGCGAACACCTGGCGGATGGCTGGCGCTGCTGGGCCGGTTCCCCGCCGCCTGGTTCCCTCCGTACGCCATCTTCTGGTTCATTCACGCCCTGGTGGGCTGTACCTGTCTGGCGTGGGTGTATCAGCGCATCGTGCCCGCCCGGTACAATTGGAACGGACTGAGCTACCTGGCACTGTCCTGGGTGTCTTATGCCGCTGTCGAGTTCCTGGAATCTCCGATGTCTGACATTGGGATGAGATACCTCCGCTTCATCCTCTTCTGGAACTGCCTCTTCGGTCTGGGAATGAGCCTGTCCCCCTGGCTGGCGCTGGCGCGCACCCGGCTGTCCCAGTTGCCTCTGGCGCTCCAGGGACTGGTGCCCTCGGGGTTCCTGGGGCTGCTGGTCTCTTTCCATGTCTCGGGGCTCGCGGAGGGGCATCTGGATCCGCGCCTGCTCACGGGGCCGCTGGGCTTCTGCCTGCAATTCACCCTGGCCTTCTTCCTCCTGGGTGTTGCCCGGAGCCTGGGTGCGACGTGGAAGGGGTTGGCGAGGTGGATTGTCTACCTGGGCTCGATCAGCATGCCGCTCTACCTCTTCCACATCTATTTCGTGTCCGGAGTGAGGTTGGCTTTGGGGAAGGTGCTGCCAGGAGCGCCGCTCGCGCTGCACCTGGCGCTGGGCGTGTTCGGAGGGCTGATGGGGCCCCTGGGCCTCTACCTCCTCCTGGAGAGGAATCGGGCCTTCCGCTGGAGCATCGGCCTGCGTGGTGTCCCTTTGGACACGCCCGAACTCGGCGCGAATGAGTCCCCTGGCACCCGGCCACCTCGGGTGGAGGCATCGACCATGAAAGGGGCCGACGTATGAACCCAAATGAAGTGTTGACCATTCGCCAAAATGTTTGTGTTTCAGAGCGGGACGGCCATGCTGGCTGGCTACACCAAAGTTCATGGAGGCCCCCTCTGAGCGCCTCCATTCCCTGGAGTTGTCATGGACGTGATGAGAGCCAGCAGGGTCCTGCTGCTGGGATTGGGCTTTGTCGCAGCAGGCTGTAGCAGCAAGCCACCGGAAGAGAAGACGCTGGCCCACAGCGCTTCGCCGTTGGTGGTGGAGGGGTGGACCGAGGCCGCGCCCATGGCGGAGGCTCGCAAGTACCACGCGGGCGTGGTGCTGCCTTCCGGCAAGGTGCTGGTGACGGGCGGCTACAACGCCAGCGGGTATCTGTCCTCCTCCACCCTCTTCGACCCCGCTACTGGCGCGTGGACAGCGGCCGCCTCCATGCCGGAGGCGCGGCAGATCCACGCCATGACGCCGCTGCCTTCGGGCAAGGTGCTCGTGGTTGGCGGAGAGAACGCGACGGGCCGCCTGGCTTCCGCGGTGGTGTATTCCCCGGACACCAATACCTGGGCCTCCGCTGGGAGCTTTGCCTCGGGCGTGGCACGGGCTTCCCTGACGGCGACGCTGTTGCCTTCGGGCAAGGTGCTGGTGGCGGGCGGTGGCAACTCCGGCGGCCCCAAGTTCACTGTGGATGTGTATGAGCCGGTGGCGGGAACCTGGAGTGTCGGTCCGAATCTGGGAGCGGCGCGGCGCGACCATACGGCGACGCTGCTGACGACCGGGCAGGTGCTGGTGGCAGGCGGCGTCGGGGGCGCGAGCCTGGCGACGGCGGAGTTGTACAACCCGTCAAGCAATACGTGGGCTGCGACGGGAAGTCTGGCGACGGCGCGCTACAACCACACGGCGACGCTGCTGCCTTCGGGCAAGGTGCTGGTGGTGGGTGGCCGCAACAGCACCGGGCTGCTGGCGACAGCGGAGGAATACGACCCGGGCACCGGGCAGTGGAGCGCGACGGGCGCGCTGGGCTCGGCGAGGGAGCTGCACTCGGCCACCCTGCTGAGCACCGGCAAGGTGCTGGTAACGGGCGGCATGTATGGCAGCGCAGCAACAGCCGCACTGGCGAGCTCGGAGGTGTACGACCCCGTCACCCGGCAGTGGAGCGCGGCGACGCCGATGACCGGTGCGCGGTATTCGTATGTGGCGGTGTCGCTGGCGACGCAGGCCAAGGTGTTGGTGGTGGGCGGTATTGGCGCCACCGGCGCGAGCCTGAAGACGGCGGAGGTGTACGGGTACGACGCCTGTGCTGGGGTGACGTGCAACAGCGCCCCGGGGGCCTGCTACGAGGCGGCGGGGACGTGCAGCAATGGCGTGTGCAGCTACGCGCTGAAGGCAGCTGGGGCCACCTGCGACGACGGGGATGCGTGCACCGGGACGGACGTATGCAACGGCGCGGGCGTGTGCGCGGGAAGCGCCACCCAGTGCGACAGTCCTCCGGGGCAGTGCTATGCGGCGGCGGGGGCATGCAGCGACGGGACGTGCTCCTATTCGTACAAGGAAGCCGGTGACGCGTGTGATGACGGGGATGCGTGCACGGTGGATGAGACGTGCAACGGAGCGGGCGGGTGCGCGGGCACGCCGGTGACTTGCAGCAGCCCTCCGAGCCAGTGCTTCGAGGCGGCGGGAACGTGCAGTGAGGGCGCGTGCTCCTATGCGCCGAAGGCGGCGGGCACTGCCTGTGATGACGGCAATGGCGGCACCATCAACGATGTGTGCAGCGGAGCGGGCGTCTGCGCGGGCGTGCCGGCCTGCACGACGCCGCCGGATGCCTGCCACGCCTCACCGGGCACCTACTCCAACGGAGCGTGCACCTACCCGCCGAAGGCCGCGGGCACCCTCTGCGATGATGGCAACGCCTGCACGACGGGCGATGTCTGCAACGGTGCGGGCACGTGCGGTGGTGCGGCCCTGAGCTGCAACAGCCCTCCCAGCCAGTGCCACCAGGCCGCCGGCACCTGCTCCAACGGTGCCTGCAGCTATGCACCGAAGTCCTCGGGTGCGAGCTGCGATGACGGCAACGCGTGCACGACGGGAGACGTCTGCAACGGTGCCGGCACCTGCGGCGGCTCGGCCCTGAGCTGTAACAGCCCGCCCAGCCAGTGCTACGAGGCCGCGGGCACCTGCTCCAACGGCACCTGCAGCTACGTGCCGAAAGCCTCGGGGGCCAGCTGCAATGACGGCAACGCGTGCACGACCGGTGACGTGTGCAACGGCTCCGGCACTTGCGGTGGCTCGGCGCTGAGCTGCAACAGCCCTCCCAGCCAGTGCTACGAGGCGGCGGGAACCTGCTCCAACGGCACCTGCAGCTACGTGCCGAAGGCTTCGGGTGCCAGCTGCAATGACGGCAACGCGTGCACGACCGGTGATGTGTGCAATGGCTCCGGCACCTGCGGTGGCTCGGCGCTGAGCTGCAACAGCCCGCCCAATCAGTGCTACCAGTCCGCCGGCACTTGCTCCAACGGCACCTGTTCCTACGTGCCGAAGGCTTCGGGTGCCAGCTGCGATGACAGCAACGCGTGCACCACGGGAGACGTCTGCAACGGTGCTGGCGGCTGCGGCGGCACGGCGCTGAGTTGCAGCACCGCGAGCACCAATTACTGCAGCGGAAATGACGTCCGGAAGACCACCGGCACCGGCACCTGCAGCGGCGGCTCCTGCCAGTCCACCGACGTCCTCGTGCAGTCGTGCCAGACCGGCACCAGCGGCCCCTTCTGCAGCGGCAATGGTGCCTACGAGACCGTCTATGGCGGCTGCTCCAACGGTGCCTGCACGTCCACCCAGCAGCTCATCGAGTCGTGCTCCACCTCCAGCAGCAACTACTGCAGCGGCAACACCGTCCGGAAGCTGACCGGCACCGGTTGCAGCGGCGGCAACTGCGGCTCCACCGACACCCTCGTCCAGACGTGCTCCACCTCGAGCAGCAACTACTGCAATGGCAATGACGTGCGGAAGACCACCGGCACCGGTTGCAGCGACGGCTCCTGTGGCTCCACCGACACGCTCGTCCAGACGTGCCCGACGGGCACCAGCAGCCCCTTCTGCAGCGGCAGCAGCGTCTATCGGACCCTCAATGCCGGCTGCAGCGGAGGCGCCTGCGCGTCCAGCCAGCAACTCGTCGAGACGTGCTCCACCTCCAGCAGCAACTACTGCAGTGGCAACACCGTCCGGAAGACCACTGGCACCGGCACTTGCAGCGGCGGCTCCTGCGGCTCCACCGACACCCTGGTCCAGACGTGCTCCACCGCGAGCACCAACTACTGCAGCGGCAATGACTTGCGGCGCACCAGTGGCACGGGCACCTGCAGCGGCGGTTCCTGCGGCTCCACGGACACCCTCGTGCAGACGTGCCAGACCGGCACCAGTGGCCCCTTCTGCAGTGGCAACGGTGCCTACCGGACCGTCTATGGCGGCTGCTCCAGCGGTGCCTGCACGTCCTCCCAGCAGCTCATCGAGTCGTGCTCCACCTCCAGCAGCAACTACTGCAGCGGCAACACCGTCCGGAAGGTCACCGGCACCGGCTGCAGCGGTGGCTCCTGCGGCTCGACTGATACCGCCGTCCAGACGTGCTCCACCGCGAGCAGCAACTACTGCAGCGGCAACACCGTTCGCAGGACCACCGGCACCGGATGCAGCGACGGCTCCTGTGGCTCCACCGATACGCTCGTCCAGACGTGCACGACCGGCACCAGCAGCCCCTTCTGCAGCGGCAACAGCGTCTACCAGACCGTCAATGGCGGCTGCAGCGGAGGTTCCTGCTCATCCAGCCAGCAGTTCGTCCAGACGTGCTCCACCGCGAGCACCAACTACTGCAGCGGCAATGATGTGCGGAAGACCACCGGCACCGGTTGCAGCGGCGGCTCCTGTGGCTCCTCCGATTCCTTCGTCCAGACGTGCTCCACCGCGAGCACGACCTACTGCAGCGGCAACAACGTTCGCAGGACGACCGGCACCGGTTGCAGCAGTGGCAACTGCGGCTCCACCGATACCCTGGTCCAGACGTGCTCCACCGCGAGCACGACCTACTGCAGCGGCAACACCGTCCGCAGGACGACCGGCACCGGTTGCAGCGGCAGCGGCACCTGCGGCTCCACCGACACCCTGGTCCAGACGTGCAACAGCCAATTTGAGATGTGCAGCGATGGCGCCTGCGTCTCCAACGATGGGCTCTGGCAGTTGGTGGGTTCGTGCAGCACGAGGTGCCCATCCAATGAATGCTGGCCCCCCGTCAACCCGGAAGGTCAGGACTGCAGGCCGGTGGGTTCTACCTGCTTCGCTTACGGCGGTCCCACCGGTCGTAACGAATGGAAGTGCGCGCCGTACTGAGTCGAAGTGTGAGTAGGAATCAACCCAGTCACACCCGTTGAATTCAGCGTCGAAGCCTCCGTGCGTCCCAACGCACGGAGGCTTTGGCTCGACGGGGTGTACACCCGGAAAACCCAAGGGCGAAGGCGCCAGCAGGCCGAAGAAGACATCCGTCAGCCTGTCTCATCGCGTGATGCGTTATCGGTATTGCTCCGCGCGTCATTGATCCAGCAGCCAGCCCAAGCGCATACATTGACGGGGCTCGCTCGTGGGGTCGGTGGGACCCTCAGGCCGCTATCACCCTCGAAGACATCCAGCCTTCCGATGGAACATGGGTCGATCCGGTGTCCGTATCGACACGCCCAGACCCTCGCCGGAAACGAATGCTCGGGCACGCCGTCGGCCAGACCGAGTTGCTGGCTCTCGACGCGAATGAGTCAGTCAACACCCCCGGGCGCTCAATGAATACTCACGGGTAGCTGTCCCACGACCACGAATGGGGCTGCCGTATGCACCCAAACAGAGCGCCATCCCATGAATCATTGATCATGCCCCAGGGGGCATAGGCATGCGGGTTCTCTGTCTGGCATGCTGGCTGGCCAAAGCAAACCCTTGGAGGCCTCTCTGAGCGCCTCCATTCCCTGGAGTTATCATGAATGTGTTGAGAGCCAGCAGGGCTCTGCTGTTGGGATTTGTCTGCGTACTCGTAAGCTGTAGCAGCAAACCACCGGAAGAGAAGACACCGGCCCAGAGCGCTTCCCCATTGGTGGTGGAAGGGTGGACCGAGACCGCGCCGATGGCGGAGGCCCGCAAGTACCACGCGAGCGTGGTGCTGCCTTCCGGCAAGGTGCTGGTGACGGGCGGCTACAACGCCAGCGGGTATCTGTCCTCCTCCACCCTCTTCGACCCCGCTACTGGCGCGTGGACAGCGGCCGCCTCCATGCCGGAGGCGCGGCAGATCCACGCCATGACGCCGCTGCCTTCGGGCAAGGTGCTCGTGGTTGGCGGAGAGAACGCGACGGGCCGTCTGGCTTCCACGGCGGTGTATTCCCCGGACACCAATACCTGGGCCTCCGCGGGGAGCTTCGCGACGGGCGTGGCACGGGCTTCCCTGACGGCGACGCTGTTGCCTTCGGGCAAGGTGCTGGTGGCGGGCGGGGGCAACTCCGGCGGCCCCAAGCTCAGTGTGGATGTGTATGAGCCAGTGGCGGGAACCTGGAGCGTGGGTCCGAATCTGGGAGCGGCGCGGCGCGACCATACGGCGACGCTGCTGACGACCGGGCAGGTGCTGGTGGCGGGCGGCGTCGGGGGCGCGAGCCTGGCGACGGCGGAAGTGTATGACCCGACGAGCAATACCTGGACGGCGACGGGAAGCCTGGCGGCGGCGCGCTACAACCACACGGCGACGCTGCTGCCTTCGGGCAAGGTGCTGGTGGTGGGTGGCCGTAACAGCAGCGGGCTGCTGGCGACAGCGGAGGAATACGACCCGGGCACCGGGCAGTGGAGCGCGACGGGCGCGCTGGGCACGGCCAGGGAGCTGCACTCGGCAACCCTGCTGAGCACCGGCAAGGTGCTGGTGACTGGAGGCATGTATGGCAGCGCAGCGACGGCCGCACTGGCGAGCTCGGAGGTGTACGACCCGGCCACCCGGCAGTGGAGCGCGGCGGGCCCCATGGCCGGTGCGAGGTATTCGCATGTGGCGGTGTCGCTGGCGACGCAGGCCAAGGTGTTGGTGGCGGGCGGTATTGGCGCCACCGGCGCGAGCCTGAAGACGGCGGAGGTGTACGGGTACGACGCATGTGCTGGGGTGACGTGCAACAGCGCACCGAGTCAGTGCTACGAGGCGGCGGGGACGTGCAGCAATGGCGTGTGCAGCTACGCGCTGAAGGCGGCTGGGACCACCTGCGATGACGGGGATGCGTGCACCGAGACGGACGTATGCAACGGCGCGGGCGTGTGCGCGGGAAGAGCCACCCAGTGCGGCAGTCCTCCGGGGCAGTGCTACGCGGCGGCGGGCACATGCAGCGACGGGACGTGCTCCTATTCGTACAAGGCGGCCGGTGACGCGTGTGATGACGGGGATGCGTGCACGGTGGATGAGACGTGCAACGGGGCGGGCGGGTGCGCGGGCACACCGGTGGCTTGCAGCAGCCCTCCGAGCCAGTGCTTCGAGGCGGCGGGAACGTGCAGCAGTGGGGCGTGCTCCTATGCGCCGAAGGCGGCGGGCACGGCCTGTGATGACGGCAATGGCGGCACCATCAACGACGTGTGCAGCGGAGCGGGCGTCTGCGCGGGCGTCCCGGCCTGCACAACGCCGCCGGACGCCTGCCATGGCTCCCCGGGCACGTACTCCAACGGAGCGTGCACCTACCCGCCGAAGGCCGCGGGCACCCTCTGCGATGATGGCAACGCTTGCACGACGGGCGACGTCTGCAACGGTGCTGGCACCTGTGGCGGCTCGGCGCTGAGCTGCAACAGCCCGCCCAATCAGTGCTACCAGTCCGCCGGCACTTGCTCCAACGGCACCTGTTCCTACGTGCCGAAGGCCTCGGGCGCCAGCTGCGATGACAGCAACACATGCACCACGGGAGACGTCTGCAACGGTGCTGGCGGCTGCGGCGGCACGGCGCTGAGTTGCAGCACCGCGAGCACCAATTACTGCAGCGGAAATGACGTCCGGAAGACCACCGGCACCGGCACCTGCAGCGGTGGATCCTGCCAGTCCACTGACGTCCTCGTGCAGTCGTGCCAGACCGGCACCAGCGGCCCCTTCTGCAGCGGAAATGGTGCCTACGAGACCGTCTACGGCGGCTGCTCCAACGGCGCCTGCACGTCCACCCAGCAGCTCATCGAGTCGTGCTCCACCTCCAGCAGCAACTACTGCAGCGGCAACACCGTCCGGAAGCTGACCGGCACCGGTTGCAGCGGCGGCAACTGCGGCTCCACCGACACCCTCGTCCAGACGTGCTCCACCTCGAGCAGCAACTACTGCAACGGCAATGACGTGCGGAAGACCACCGGCACCGGCTGCAGCGACGGCTCCTGTGGCTCCACCGACACGCTCGTCCAGACGTGCCCGACGGGCACCAGCAGCCCCTTCTGCAGCGGCAGCAGCGTCTACCGGACCCTCAATGCCGGCTGCAGCGGAGGCTCCTGCTCGTCCAGCCAGCAACTCGTCGAAACGTGCTCCACCTCCAGCAGCAACTACTGCAGTGGCAACACCGTCCGGAAGACCACCGGCACCGGCACTTGCAGCGGCGGCTCCTGTGGCTCCACGGACACCCTCGTCCAGACGTGCTCCACCGCGAGCACCAACTACTGCAGCGGCAATGACTTGCGGCGCACCAGTGGCACGGGCACCTGTAGCGGCGGCTCCTGCGGCTCCACGGACACCCTCGTGCAGACGTGCCAGACCGGCACCAGCGGTCCCTACTGCAGCGGCAACGGTGCCTACCAGACCGTCTACGGCGGCTGCTCCAACGGCGCCTGCACGTCCACCCCGCAACTCATCGAGTCGTGCTCCACCTCGAGCAGCAACTACTGCAGCGGCAACACCGTCCGGAAGGTCACCGGCACCGGCTGCAGCGGCGGCTCCTGTGGCTCCACCGACACCGCCGTCCAGACCTGCTCTACTTCGAGCAGCGACTCTTGCAGCGGCAACACCGTCCGGAGGACCACGGGCACCGGTTGCAGCGGTGGCTCCTGTGGCGTCACCATCACGGATATCATGAATTGCCCGACCGGCACGGGCAGCCCCTTCTGCAGCGGCAACAGCGTCTACCAGACCGTCAATGGCGGCTGCAGCGGAGGCTCCTGCGCGTCCAGCCAGCAGTTCGTCCAGACGTGCCCGACCAGCACCGGCAGCCCCTACTGCGTCGGTAACACCGTCTACCAGGTCGTCAATGGCGGCTGCAGCGGAGGCTCCTGCGCGTCCAGCCCGCAGCCCGTCACGACATGCTCCCCGGTGGACAGCTACTCCTGCAGCGGAAACACCGTCCAGAGGACCACCAGCGGCTCCTGCAGTGGTGGCAGTTGCGGTGGCAGCACCACCACCAACGTCCAGACGTGCTCCCCGGTGGACAGCTACTCCTGCAACGGCAACACCGTCCAGAAGACCACCACCGGCCTCTGCAGCGGCAGCGGCTGTACTGGCACCTCCACCACCAACGTCCAGACCTGTGGCAGCGGACAGACGTGCAGCAATGGAACGTGCGTCGCCTCCGGCGGGAAATGGACCAACACAGGGACGTGCACCTTTGGGGCCCCGTCCTGCCAGAACTACAACTGCACCAACTTCTACCCAGATACGGCCTGCTCACCGTTGGGCGCTACTTGCACCATCTCCACAGGCTCCGGAATCTACAGGTGGATCTGCCTGTAGGAGCCGCCCTACTCCTGGCTGCATCCCGCGCTGACGGCTCCGTGCTCCAACACGGAGCCGTCACCCGGACGGGGCGCTTCACTCGCGTTTGAGTGACACCCTCGCCATCCGGGAGAGAGTCTTCGTTGGGAGCGCCGTCACCGACGGACGGGCCGGGTACACGGCCGCCAGTGTTCCCAAGAGGATGTGCAGCAGGAAGAGCAGTGGCGTCTGCCGGTACTCCCACTCGGAGAAGCTCTGGGCGAAGGCTCCCAGCAGGCCGAAGAAGACTCCGATTCCGAAGCGTGAGCGCAGCGCGGGCGAACGCTTGAGGAAGAAGCTGGCTCCCATCTTGAACCAGCTCAGCCAGACCGCCGCGAAGAGGATGACCCCGGGCCAGCCTGTCTCTCCCAGCGTGATGAGATACAGGCTGTGTCCCGGAGGGGCCTGGGCCGCGTCCACGTTCGAGCCCGCCGGGATGGGGCCCTTGGGCGGTGCTTCCTCCGTGCCGGTGTAGGGGATGTAACCGAAGCCGATCATCCGGCCGTACTGGTTGGACACCGCGTAGGACCAGTTGTTCAGCCCGACTCCGAAGACATGGTCCTCCTGCATCAACCGGGCGAGGTGGACGTAGGCGCCGCGCCCTTCGTGCTCCTTGCCCCCGAACTCACTGGAGAGTCCTCCTTCGGAATCGAAGCGGGCCTGGAAGGCCGGTGCCAGCTTGAGGCCCACGGGAATGGCCGCGAGCAACAGCAGGAACGCCACCCCTGCTGTCTTCGGCGTTGGCTTCAACGCCCCACACGTCAAGGCCACCGCCACCAGGAGCAGTCCTAGCGAAACCAGTCCCGCTCGCGACACGGTGCACAGCACCGAGATGGAGCCCAGGAAGGTGGCCACGCCGCACAGACGTTTGAGGCGTGGCCCTACGTCCGAGAGCGCGACCGCGAGCAGCACCGGGACCGCGATGAGGTTGAACATCGACACGGTGTTCGGGTGGAACAGCGTCCCGTCCGCTCGGCTGTGCCCCAACACGACCCGGGAGTGGATCACCCAGAAGCACTCGTAGATGACCGTGATGGCCAGCGCCGCGACGAGGCGCCGGAGGTCCCGCTCGTTCTTCACGCAGGCCGCGATCGTCACGTACACCATGACGGCGCGGAACATCTTCGACAGCTCGAACAGGCCGAACAACCGGGGCTCGGAGAGCAGGACGTTCACCGCGTTGTAGGCGAGGAACACTCCCATGATGGCCAGCCCGTGGGGCCACTCGCGCCGCTGGCCTGGCTTGCGATGCCGCAGCTCGTCCACCCACAGGAAGATCCACAGGAAGTCGAGCCAGCTGAACTCGAAGCCACGCGTGGTGCCGCGGTACCAGGCTCGGCTGAAGAAGTTGAGGGACACCGCCGAGGCGTGGGTGGTGCCCCAGACGAGCAGGATGACGCAGAGGTGCTTCAGGCGTTCGGACCTCCCGACGGCGTGAATCCCGGCGGGAATGACGACCGCGCACAGGCCCAGGAAGAGGAGGAACTTCGTCTCCATCAGCGCGCCGCGATGTCGATGCGCCGGTAGAGCTCGTCTTCCTCGAAGAAGCACGGGAGGAACTCGCCTCCGTCCACGTCGTGCAGCGTGTGCCAGCGCGGCTCCGCGTCTCGGCGCTCCATCTGCGAGGCGTGCAGCGCCAGCGCGGCGCGCTTCTGCTCCACCACGCCCCGGAGGGACACCTTCGTCCGGAAGTCCTTGAGCATCCGCAGTCCCAGCCTCGTCGACACCGTCCCCGCCAGCACCGACCGCTGCTGCCTTCGTGTCCTTCCGAAGCCCACCATGGGCCAGTGCCTCCAGGCCCATACCGCGTACTCGAACACCGTGACGGGCCGCCCTACCCTTGCCACTGCCTCATGCACGAGGTGGTTCGTGCTCACGTGGTCCGCGTGTTCGCCCCGAGCGTACGGGACGAAGAGCTGCTCCGGCCGGTGCCTCCGCAGCAGGTCCTCCACCCTGGCCACGGCCGCCTCCCGGTTCGCGTCCAGCGCGCCGTCGGGAAAGCCCAGCAGGAAGACCTCCGCCTCCTCCACGCCCAGAACCTTCGCCGCGCCCAGCGCCTCTTGCGCCCTCTGCGCCTTCAGTTCGTCGCGTGAGATCAGGTGCGCGTGTGAGCTGGCGCCGTCCGTCAGGAGGACGATCCGCACCGCCGCTCCCGCGCGCCGCTTCTGCAGGATGGCGCCCCCACACCCCAGCGTCTCGTCATCCGGGTGCGGCGCGAACACCATCGCGGGACACCGGAGCTCGTCCTCGTTGAACGTGCGGGCTCGCCGTCCCAGCGCCAGCCGCTGCAAGCGACGAAGTCCCCTCCTCACCGGGCTTCCGTCCATCATCGCCGCGCTCCTTCCTCGAGGACCGCCTGGTAGAGCTCCGCGACCTTGCTTGCCACCACGTCCCAGCTGAAGCGCTGACGCACCTGCGCGGCACCCGCTCGCGCCGCCACGTCCAGCCGCACGGGGTTGGCGAGTGCCTGCCGCAGCGCCTGGGCCCAGTCCTCTACCTCCAGGGTCGGCACGCTCAGCCCTTCCGGACCAATGGCTCCGGCGAGATCCGCCAGGCCCGAGTGCACCGCCAGCAATGCCGGCCTCCCCGCCGCCCACGCCTCCAACACCGCCAGTCCGAAGGCCTCGTGCGCCGAGGGCACCAGCACGAGCCTGGAGAGCGCCAGCAGATCCGGAACCTCGCGGGCCGCGTCCAGGTTGCCGAGGACATGGACGCGCTCGCCGAGCCCCAGTGCCTGGATCTCTCGCTTCAGCTGTTCACCATAGGCCGCGTCCACCGTCGCGCCCGCGAGGACCAGGTGATGATCCTCGGGCGCCCCCACGGCGAAGGCCCTCACCGCTAGCACCTGGTTCTTCTGCGGAGAGATGCGCCCCACCAGGGTGACCACGCGTGCGCGGGCGAACCGGGGCCAACGCTCTCTCGCCCGCTGCGCGCTTCCCGTGGCCATCCGCTTCAGGTCGACCCCCTGATCCAACCTCACGGCCCGGTCCCCGACCACCTCGGACAGGGCGCGACGCTCCTCCTCGTTGAAGGTGATGACTCGCGCGGCGTCGTGGATGACGCGCCGGGCACCGAAGAGCCACCCGATGGGCCGGCCCATGTCCATGAGCCCCGACAGCCGCCGCGCGGTGTCCTGCTCCAGCCAGGACTTCCGCGCCAGCAGTGGCCCATGCACGGAGATGACATAGGGGCGCCTCGTGAGGCGCATGGCCGTCCGCACGGCTCCGCCGATGCGCCCCGCCGTGTGCAGGTGCGCCAGGGCGAGGCCCGCGTCCTTCGCGAGCCGGAGCGGCTCATCGAAGGTGGCCAGGTTGCCGGCATTGGCGACGAGCGCCCTTCGCTTCTCGGCCGGGCCCAGGAACGGACAGAAGGCCTGATAGCGCAGCAGCGGCACCTCGGGGCCCAGCGCTCGATCCGGCTCCGAGGGCCCCGCCGGTGCGTGCACCTCTGGCCCCCAGCCCAACGCCGCCAGCCGCCGCGTTACCTCCACGACGTGCGTCTCCGTCCCGCCCCACTCACGCGGGTCGTACTTGCGAAGGACATGCACCACGCGCCGCCCGGGGCGCTCCACAGCCGTCATATGCACGGGCAAGACGCAATTCATGGACCAGACACTCCGCGCCCCACCCGCGGCGCCCCTCCTTCCCCATTCCCATTCCGAGACGTCTCAATCCGAGACATCCGGGCGGTGCATGGGCAAGGAGTCAGCTCGCGGGGAGGCATGTCCCCTGCAAGCTGAAGGGCCTGCCCGTGAGAGTCACCGTCCTTACCAACCTGTACCCGCCCGACGTCCTCGGCGGCTACGAGCTGCTCGCACGAGATGTGGTGGAGGGGTTGGAGCGGCGTGGCCACGAGGTCGACGTCCTCACCAGCGGCGATGGCTCCGAGAACGGGCGCGTGCTGCGGTCCCTGTGCCTGGCTCGCCGCTTCGGCCGGCCCGCGGGACGGGATCGCCTCCGTCACTTCGCGGCTGGTGTGCGGAACACGGCGGCGGTGCGCCGCTACTTGAAGGACCATGGCAGGCCGGATGCGGTGCTGGTCATGAGCCTGCGGAGACTGGGGCTCGCGCCGCTGCGGGTGCTCCACGAGGCAGGCGTCCCCGCGATCGTCACGGTGAACGACGACTGGCCGGTGGCGTTCAGCGTGGGTCGCGACGCGCGGCCCTGGGCTCGGCTGGGCAGCGTGCTCGACTCGCTGCTGGTGCCTTCACGAACCTGGACCGGCATCCAGCCCGCCGGGGTCGCGTGGCTTTCGGACGCGGTCCGGCGCACGTGCCTCACGGCGGGTGTGCCGCTGGACTTCGGTGTCGTGCTGCCGCAGGGCGTGGACCTGTCGCGCTTCACCCCTCGTCCCTTCCGGCCCATGCGCCCGGAGCCTCGGCTGCTCTTCGTCGGCCGGCTCCATCCGAGCAAGGCCCCCGATGCGGCCATCGACACCCTGGCGGCCTTGGAGAAGCGCGGCGTCAAGGCCACCCTCACGCTCGCGGGCGCGGCGGACGATCCGGCGTATCTCGCGTCCTTGCGGCAACGGGCGCGGGTGCTGCGGGTAGACGGACGCGTGGCATGGGCCGGGCAACTTCCCCGCGAGCAGTTGCTTCCGCTGTATCAGGATGCGGATGCGCTCCTGTTCGCGTCGAAGCTGGAGCACGAGGGCCAGGGCCTCACGTATCTGGAGGCCATGGCCTGTGGCCTGCCGGTGGCGGCGTCCCCCAGCGGCGGTGCCCGTGACTTCCTTGATCGGCACGACGCTTCGCTGCTGGTGAAGGCATGCACGGGTGAGGCCTTCGCCGAGGCGCTGGCGGCCCTCCACCGGGACGCGGCGGCGCAGGAGGTGCTCGTCCAGCGGGCGCTCGACATCGTGCGAGAACACGCGTCACTCGACGCCTACGTTCGCGGCATCGAGGAACTGCTACTCGATGCGGCTCAAGCTCACTGCCGCCGCAGCACCACCCGCTGACCGACGCTCGCGTCCGCGTTCCCGCTCCGCAGGCGCTGCTCTCCCCACTGGTGTCCCTTCCAATAAGCCCAGTGGTACACGAGCCTCCGGGGAACGGAGAGCGCCAGGCCCGCGGCGTCGCGCGCCCGGAGGTGCGCGACCGCATCCCTTGCCCATGACGCGCCCAGCTTCCGGGCCAGTCCCGTCAGCGACGCGGGCTCCTCCCGGATGAAGGCATCCGCCTCTCCTTCGATGAAGCGGCGCCCGTACAACTGTTTCAGCGTGTAGTTGTGCGAGTGCATCACCCACGCGTCCGGCACGTAGCGCACCCGGAGCCCGTCGCCGCGCGCCCGGTGTCCCCACTCCGTGTCCTCGGAACCCCACGCGTCCTCGTAGAAGGGGTGCTTGAGCCATGCATCCCGCGTCATCGC
This sequence comes from Corallococcus sp. AB018, assembly GCF_003986945.1. NCBI lineage: Bacteria > Pseudomonadati > Myxococcota > Myxococcia > Myxococcales > Myxococcaceae > Corallococcus > Corallococcus sp. AB018. Next base: position 50,794 of record NZ_RAWR01000021.1, read on the forward strand.
CGCGAATGGCAGCGAGTACGTCATCCATGGCGGCGGAGTTCCCTGCTCCGGGAACGCGACCTCGTAATCCCTTCGCACCCACGTGTGCGCTTCGGGCCTGGGCAGCTGCCGCGCGAAGGTCGCGTCCGCCTCCGCGCGCTCGATGGGCTCCAGCAACCGGTCCAGCGCCTGCGGCGTCAGCGGCACCACGTCGGAGTTCTGGAAGACGATGATGTCGCCTTGCGCTTCGCGGATGGCCCGGTTGAGCACCACGCCTGGGAAGTACGCCCCAGCGTCGATGCGGATCAGTTGGCAGGGGAAGCGCGAGACGATGTCCAACGTCGCGTCCCTGGAGCCCGAGTCCACCACGAGCAACTCGAAGTCCTTGCGCGCCTGCGAGAACAGGCCGGAGAGCGCCTGGCCTATGACCCAGGCCGAGTCCTTCGAGCGCATGATGACGGTGACCTTGCGACTCATGGATGATCCCCCAGGCGCAGGCCGAGCTTCCTCGCCACGTGCGCGAAGTTGGGGTCGCCCGACTCGCCCCAGTACCTCAGATATGCGCGCCGAAAATCCGCTGGCTCTCGGCTTGCCGCTCCCAGCAGTTGCCGCGCGAACTCGGCGTCCCGGGGCTCGCCCACCTCGAACGCCACGAATGGGAACGCCGCCGCCAGCACCCCTCGCGGCCCTCCGAGCCTCAGCCCCAATCGCGCTCGGAGCCCCAGCTCGGGTGAAGCCTTTGGCCGGAACCTCACGCCGTTGCGCACCCGTCGCAGCCAGACCTTCGGTTGGAGGCCGCCCTCCTTGAGGGAGTGCTTCAACGCCCGCTCCGCGTATCCGGACCACTTCAGCCCGGGCACCGACAGCCTCGCGGCCTCACACGTGAGGTGCACCTCCGCGAGCCTCGCCCTCCCCTCGTCCATCCAGGGCCCCAGCTCGCTTGGGGCGAAGCGCGCGTAGTCCGGCTCCAGGCGGAAGGCGCTCGCCTCGTCGTACAGCTTCCGGAACCCGGCCGGCACGTCGTGCCGCAGCGCCATCCGCCGCCGCTTCTCCGCGTAGCTCCAGTCGTATGCACCCAGGAAGTACAGCAGCGCGTCGCCGTAGCCGATGATGGCCTTCGCCGTGTGCCGGAGGATGGTGCGGCGCGCGTCCTCGTCCAGCGCGCCCTGGTCCCGCAGCACCTGGTTGATGATCAGCAGCGTGCCCCGGTTCACCGCCAGGTTCCGCACGTCGTCGGGTGGGATGGCTTCTCGCGTGAAGTGCTCGAGCCCCGGAAGGAACGACGCATCCCCCGCCACCGTCTTGTGGCCGAACCGCACGTCGTACCAGATGACCTGACACGGGGACCTCCGCAGCGCCCGCACCGTCGTCACGCCCAGGTCCAACCCCAGCCCGTGCCGCTCGCGCAGCGGCTCCAGCACCAGGTCCAGCCGCGCCTTCAGCCCCTCTCGCGGGGCTCGCTCCAGCACCAGGAGGAAGTCGAGGTTGTTGTGCGGCCGTTCGACGCCGTCCCTCTTCTCCACTCCTCCCTCACCGCGCCCGTAGCCGCCAATGAGGGCCAGCGTCCGCAGCTCGTCCGGGCGCACGTGCCCGTGGATGACGGCCGCCGCTTCGGACACCACCTGGGAGATCCTCGCCTCCACCTCGGGCGAGCCCTTCAACGTGAAGCGTCCGTCCCTCACGCCGCCCTCCCTCCCGCGCCCGCCACCGACTCCAGCAGCGCCAGAAGCCTCGTCACGTGCCGCTCGGGGACGAAGCGCTCCTCGTAGGTCCTTCGCGCGTGCGCCTCCATCGTCCTCCTCAGGCCCGGCGCCGCCATCAGCCTGTCGATCGCCTCCGCGAGCGCCTCCGGATCATTTGGCGGCACGCCCAGCCCCGTCTCGCCTTCCGTCAGCCACTCCCCCACTCCGCCCACCTGGCTGGCGATGACTGGCGTCCCGTGCGCCAGTGCTTCGATGCCCACCAGTCCGGACGTCTCCGGCGCTCGGCTGGGGAAGACGACACACGCGGCCCGCCGGTACTGCCCGGAGAGCGCTTCGGGCGCCATCGGGCCCAGGAAGGCCACCCGCTTCGACAACCCCAGCACGTCCACCTTCGCGCGCAGCTCCTCCTCCTGCCGGCCCCTTCCCACCACCGCCAGGCGGCACGGCTGCGTGGTGCGTGTCAGCGCGTGGAACAGCACATCCAGGCCCTTGCCTGTCGTCAGCTGCCCTACGAACAGGAGCAGGTCCTCCTCTCGCTCCACCGGCACCCGCGACTGGAGCGGAGCTTGCGCGTACAGCGGGACGACGTGCGTTCGTTCGCGCGGGAAGCCATGCGCCGCCACGTGGTCCGCCATGTACCGCGAGCCCACCACGAAGGCGTGATGACTCCGGGCCAGCGCCTGCTCCTCCCGCAACCTCCCCAGCGAGGCCCACTTCAGCCCGGGCCAGTCCTCCGAACGGCCCACGAAGCCGAGACATGGGTAGCAGGCCGCGCCCACCGGCTTCGTGCAGGGCTCCTTTCCCAGCGTCGTGTACTTGTGCTCGCGCAGGCAGAACAGCCGGTGGTCGTGGAAGAAGCGGATCACCGGCGCTGGCGAATCCAACAGTGCGCGCTGCGCCTTCAGGCTCGCGAGCTGGTGCACGTAGACGACGTCCGGCGCCAGCTCCCTCAGCTGCCGCGCCAGGTCGACGATGGGGAAGATGCCCTCGAACGGCTCCCGCATCACCGGGTGCGGATCCGGCGAGACGTTCACGTCGTAGAAGAGCAGCGACGTCACGCCCCGCCCGCCCAGCTCCCGCGCGGTCTCCCGCACGTAGCGCTCGGCGCCGCCCACGGGGGTGGCGGCGTCGTTGAGCCATGCGACCCTCAAGCCGCGGCCCATGGCGGTCTCCCGTCCGGGTTCGTCTCCCCTTCCAGCCCCAGCATCGCGCACACCCATCCGGCCACGTCCATCAACGCGCCTCGGTCCCGGGGCAGTGGCGCATCCGAGGCGATGGCGGCGTACGCCGAGGGGCTGTCCACGTCGTAGCCGTGCATGCCTCGCACGTTGCCCCCCACGAAGCTGGGGGCGAACAGGGCTCCTTCCCGCAGCACGAAGAGGGCTTGTCCGTAAGGAGCACCCCGCACCGGCGCCTGTCGCTCCACCAGCGCCTCCGTGTCCAGCCATCTCCCCGGGAGCCCGTGCGCCACCATCCGCTCGCGGGCCTTCTCGCGCGTCCGCTCATCACCCCAGACCCGCAGCATCGTGCTGTCCACGAACAGCCGCGTGCCACGCAGCTCCCCGAGCATCCGCCGTGGATCCACCACGTCGTGGATGTCCGCCATCCCGTGGTCCCCCACCATCACCGTCGTCACGTCACCTCCGCCCGCGCGCATCGCATCCACGGCCTGCTCGATCCGCTCGGTGAGCCGCCGGGCTGTCGCGAGCGCGTCCCGGCTGCCATTGCCGGTACGGTGCAAGGCGCCGTCCAGGGCGGTGGCGTACGCGAAGGCCAGGTCCGGCTTGCTCGCTCGTAACACCGCGCAGGTATGCGCCCAGCGCTCCTCCTCCGGCAGCTGCCAGGGCGCCGCGAACACCCGCAGGCCCGCGCGCCTCGCCTTCGTGAGGAACGTCTCCACCCCGCCGATGCGCTCGGCGTTGAACAGGTCCTCCCGCTCCGGCAGGTCGAGCCAGCGGAACAGCTCCGGAGGGACGCGGTACAGGTCCACGTACCCGGTCAGCCCCTCCGTCCTCTTCAGCACCCGCGCCGCGGCACGCCTCAGCATGCCCCGCTCATGCACCTGGCGCGGCAGCAGCCCCAGCCACTTCAGCGGTGACAGCACGCCTTCGTCCTCACGCTCCGCGTGCGCGAAGAGGCACATCCGCCCGTGTCGCTCCGGTGGCGCGCCGGTGAGGATCGTCGGCAGCGCGCCACATGAATAGCCCAGGATGCCGCGCAGGCGGCCCCGGTGCGGCAACCCACGCAACCCTTCGAAGGTCTCCAGCTGGGACGGGCCCAGCGCATCGACGAAGACCACGAGCACACGACGCGGCCGGAAGGGCCGTGCCCCGGCGCTGTCTCCTCCTGGTGTCATCTCTTCCCGGGACATGGTTCTGTCTCAATGTGAGACGGCTCCGAGCGCTCCCGCCGTCCGCGACGGTGTCTGACATTGCAAGAGCTCCGCCACCCGCGCCCATCCAGGCTGGCTGAACGCTGGCATCCACCGTGCAACCCGTCCGCACCGGATGTTCTCGCTGGAAGAGGGCCCGGAGCCCGAAACGCAGACGGCGCCCGTGCGACAGGAGTCGGTGCGCTCCGGGTATCCCGTTGATCCCCTGCGCATCGCGCGGGTGCTGCGGCGCCGCTGGCGGATCATCGCCGGGTGCTTCGTCGCGGGCATCGTCCTGGGCGTGCTGCTGGCCAAGACCGTGATGCCCCGCGAGTTCACCGCCCGCACCATTCTCGTTTGGGAGCCCACGGGCTCGCGCGCGGCGGCGAACCCCGAGCGGGAGATCCAGACGCTGATGGACACGCTCAAGCTCCCCAACAACCTGGAGGCGCTGCGCACGCGCACGGGCCTGCCGGTGACCCTGGAGGCGCTGGCCCGGCGGGTGGACATCGCCGTGTCCCGCGGCTCCAACATCCTCACCCTCTCCGCGACCGCGGCGAGCCCCGAGGAGGCCGTCCGGCTCTCCGACGCCATGACCCAGGTGTTCCTGGACCATCAGCGGGACTCGGAGCGGACTCGGGCCGAGGCGCAGCTGAAGGCGCTGGGCGAGGAGGTGCTCAAGGTCCAGGCGCAGCTGGAGGAGGCCCGGGCGCACTACGACGGCTTCCGCCAGGAGAACGGCATCGCGGAGTTCACGCTCGACCGGCAGTCCTCCATCGAGGAGGCGGCGCGGCTGCGCACCGAGAAGAACCGCTTCCGCATCGAAGCGGAGTCCTCGGACGCCAGGGCGCTGTTGCTGAAGCAGGCGGCCCGTGAGCAGCCCAGCCGGATGGTGCTGTCGGAGACCGAGAGCTACTTCGAGCTGCGCAAGCTGGCCGAGCTGCGCGCGGAGCTCGCCGCCCGCGGAGCCAATCTCTCCATGGAACATCCCGAGGTGGTGCAGCTCACCGCCGCCGTGCGGGCCCTGGAGTCCCGGCCCGCGGGTGGCACCGTCTCCGACCGCGTCGTGGGGACCAACCCCTCCTGGACCTTCCTCCAGAACAGCCTGCTGGACGCTGGCTCACAGCGAGAGCTGGCCCAGAAGAAGTGGCGCGCCTACGCCGAAGCGGAGGAGGCCGCGAAGGAGCGCATCGCACGGCTCTCCGCCCTGGAGGGCCAGGCCAGCGCGCTGCTCGCGCGGATCCACATCACCGAGACGCGCCTCACCGAGCTCCAGCAGCGTCAGAAGGTGGTGGAGGGCGAGGTGCGCCAGCCAGCGATGGAGCTGCGCGTGCTCACCTCCGCCACCCCGCCGACGCGTCCCTCGAAGTCCTATCGCCGCGCGGTGGCCCTGCTGCTGCCTCCCACCTTCGCGCTGCTGGCCGTGGTGGCCCTCACCGCCTCCTCGCTGCGCGGCTTCAAGCTGTGGACGCCGGCCGAGTTCTCGTTCTGGGGACGCGGCCCGGTGGTGGCCGCCACTCCCTGGCCCGCCACCGCCGAGGGCCTGGAGGAGCTCGTCGTGGAGCTCCGGGCCGCGCTGGACGAGGCGAGCGGCGTTACGCGGGTGTTGCCGCTCGGGGAATCGCAACAGGAGCGGACCCGGGAGCTGCTGTCCCGGCTTGGGGCAATGGACGTCCCAGCCCGGGATGACGTCCCGGGGCGAGGCGCGACGCTCGTTTCGTGGGAGGAGGCGCGGCGTCCGCAGGCGCTGCGGCTCGCGGTCCGCACGGGAGCGCGGGTGCTCGTCCTCGCCAGCTCCGGCGCGCACTCCGTGTTCGAGGTGTGGGCGCTGCGGCGCCTGCTCGGGAGCGAGGCGTGCGTCGGCTTCGTGGTGGTGGGGCTCGGCACCGACCTTGCTACCCATCCGGATCGCGTGGGCGACGTCATGGGCTTCTGGTCCGGATCCAGAGCGTCGAGGGGCATGGAAGGGCCCGTCCCGCGAAAGGAGCCGCGCTGAGAGGAAGACGCCTTCGCGCGCGTCATCACAGGGCAGCCCTCCGTCCGGCGGGCCCCCCAGGAACGGAACCGACGACACCATGTTCGCCGTCATCCATCGCAGCGCCGCGGCTCCTGGCGCCGGGTTCCTGTCCGTGGCCGGGCCCCCGCTCGTCACCCGCCAGTTGCAGTGGCTGCGCGCGTCGGGCTTCGAGAAGGTGGCTATCGACATCGGCGCGGACGCCCATGGAGCAGAACTGCGAAGCCTCGTCTCGCAGCAGGAGGCGCTGGCCCGCAACGTCATCTTCGTCCCCACGGCTTCGCGGTTCCCGCCGGGCGTCATCGCGGATTCGGCGGGCTTTCCCGCCCACGCGCCCTTCCTCGTGGTGCCGGACACCGTCCTGGGCAACGCGGACCTCGCGGCCTTCTACCGCCGGGCGCCAGAGCGGGGCGTGCGCGTGGGCCGGCTGACGCCACCACCGGCCGTGGAGCCCTTCGCGCCAGCCGAGGTGCACCTGATCACCGCGGCCACCGGCCCCGTCACGGAGGAGGAGCTGCCCGGGTGGGGCGCGCGCCTGGAGACGCCGGGCGCGGCCCTGCGGCTGGCCTGCAAGGCGCTGCTGGGGCGGCTGCCGCGGGCGGAAGGAACCTCGCGGCTCCTCATCCACGCGGCCGAACGGGCACCAGGGGTCTGGGTGGCGCGCGGCGCCCTCCTCCAGCGCGGCGCCGAGGTGAACCCTCCCGTGCTCATCGGTCCCCAGGCGCTCGTGTGCGCCGGTGCGCGGATCGGCCCGGGGGCTCTCATTGGAGCGCGCGCCATCATCGAGCGCGGCACCTGTCTGGTGAACGCCGTGGTGGAAGAGGAGACCGTGGTGGGCGAGGGCCTGGAGGTGCGCGATGCCATCGCCACGCCCGACGGATTGGCCTCGCTGGAGGGCACCGGTCCCCTGCTCCCGCTGGGAGATCCCCTGTTGCTTGCGCGGCGCCGGCTCCTGTCGCGAGCGGCGTTGCGTCTGCTGGGGCTCTCCCGATGACGGCGGCACGCGCACCGGGAAGCGTGTCACCCCGGGTCTGGCTCCCGCTGGATGCGCAGTTCGGCTACGCGGCGGTAGAGCGTGGCCCGGCCCAGACCGAGCAGCCGGGCCGCGAGGGTGATGCTTCCGTTCGTCACCGTGAGGGCCTTGAGGATCTCCCGGCGCTCCAGTTCACGCAGCGGCACCACCACGTCGGGTGACGGGGCCAGGTCCTCGGACATCCGCTGAAGCTGTGGAGGCGCCACGGGGACGGGCGGCAGCACCAGGACGCGCAGCTCCGGCGGGAGGTCCGCCAGCTCGATGCGCTCGCCATCGCAGGAGAGGATGGCGCGCTGGATGACGTTCTGGAGCTCGCGCACGTTGCCGGGCCAGCGGTGGCGCACGAGCGCTTCGCGGGCCTCGTCGGCCAGGACGAGCGATGCGCCTCCGTACTTCTCCAGGAAGTGGTCGCTGAGCGAGAGGATGTCCGTGGGCCGCTCTCGCAGTGCGGGCACCTTCACCGGGTACACCGCCAGCCGGTAGTACAGGTCCTCCCGGAAGCGCCCCGCCTTCACCTCCGCCACCAGGTCCCGGTGCGTGGCGGCGATGATGCGCACGTCCACGCGGACCTCCGTGGTGCTGCCCACCCGGCGCAGCGTGCGCTCCTGGAGGATGCGCAAGAGGCGCACCTGGGTGGCGGGGCTCATCTCGCCCACCTCGTCCAGGAAGAGCGTTCCGCCCTGGGCCTGCTCGAAGCAGCCGCGGTGCTGGGCCGACGCTCCGGTGAAGGCGCCGCGCTCGTGGCCAAAGAGCTCCGACTCCAGGAGCGCCTCGGAGAAGGCCGCGCAGTTCACCGCCACGAAGGGCCCCTTGGCCCGCGCGCCCTGTTCGTGGATGGCGCGCGCCACCAGCTCCTTGCCCGTCCCCGTCTCTCCGAAGATGCACACCGGCACGTCGGATTGGAGGATGCGGTCCAACTGGCGCGCCAAGGTCCGCATCGGGGCGCTGCGTCCCACGATGGCGCCGATGAGCCGCTCCGCGCCGCCCTCTCGCGCGCCCCGCGGCTCCCGCCACGTCATGCGGCGGGTCTTCGCGGCGCTCTGGAGCGTCCGTTCGAGCCGGGCCGGTTCGGAGGACTTGTCCAGGAAGGCGAAGGCCCCCATCCGGGTGGCATCCACCGCGGTGTCGAGCTGCAGGTTCCGGGTGAGGACGATGACGGGCAGCGTCGTGTCCCGCGCGCGCAGATGCCGCAGCACGTCCAGGCCCGCCATGTCGTCCAACACCAGCTCCAGGCAGACCGCGAGCCACTCGGCGCTGTCCGCCTCCAACGCCTCGCGCGCGGTGGCGTACTCGCGCACCGCGTAGCCCGCCACCTCCAGCCAGGCGCCCAGGCGACGTCTGGCGACGTCATCCCTGTCGACAATCACCACGGGGGACTGCCGGTTCACGTCCAGGACATTCACGGTTTCGGGTCTCCTGACAGGGGGATGCGCTTGACGGGAGCACGCCTCCGGTCCCGGTGATGCGCGAGGCCGGGCACTCGCACATCGGAGTACGCGGGACAGCAAACGCATCCGTTTGCACAGACCATTCCCGCATGTCGAGACATCCCCTCTGGTTGATCCGGATGCGCTCGGCCAACGACTTGTCCTCTGGCCTGTTTGACAAATCCCGGCGTTGTCTACGTTTGAGACATCCCGGCGTCCCCAGATGAGACATCCCGGTTCGGGACGCAGACAGGCCCGCGGCGACCTGACACGCACCGGCAGCGCGTGCGACGCCATGGTTCCTGCCTTGCAAGCGGCAGCCGCCCATGCGTGCGTCAGCGAAGTCAATCCATGCCTGCATGGAGCCGTTGCGCGCCCTGCGTTCGGACAGGGCCCGGGTGGTGGATGCGGTCAGGGACCGGGGGGCGCGCTTTCCCAGAGCCGCGGCCCTGGCGGATCCGTCCCTATGGGCGGTGGGCCTGCTGCGGTGGGGAGCGGTGCTCCGGCGCGGACTGGGCACGTCACTGGGCCTGTCCACGCTGTTGCGCGTGGGCTTCCACATCGATGTGTGGACGGATGATATCGGCCCCGGCTTGAGGCTGCCGCACCCCTTCAACATCGTCATTGGCGATGGGGTGGAGATTGGCCCGGAGTGCACCCTGCTCCACGGCGTCACCATCCAGCGGGGCGCGGGCACGCGCATTGGCCGGGGCGTGGTGCTGGCCAACGGCACGACGGTGCTGGCGGGCGCGTCCGTGGGCGACGGGAGCCTGGTGGGCGCGGCCAGCGTGGTGCGCGGCGCCATTCCCCCTGCGTCCGTCGCGGTGGGCGTGCCGGCGCGCGTGGTGCGGGCGTCCCGTCCCGGGGAGGCGGCTCCGTGAGGCTGGCCGTCGCGTTGGGGGGAACGGACTGGGGGCGCTCGGGCATTGGCACGTACGTGCGCGCGATGCTGCCCCGGCTGACACGAGGGCTTGCGCGAACCGGGGGCCGGCTGGTGGCGCTCGGTACGGCGCGGGACTTCGCCGCGTATGACCCGGAGCTCGTGGGCGCGGAGCGAGCCGTGGCACCGGCAGCCGTCGACACGCCCGCGCTGGGTGCATCGTGGTACCTCGCCCGCTGCGGAGCGCATGCGCGCGGGGCCGGGGCGGACGTGCTGCTGCTGCCCGCCGCCAACCGCCGCGTCGCGCTGCGGCCCGGCCTGCCCACGGTGGGCGTGGTGCACGACCTGGCCCAGTTCAACGTGCCGGACAAGTACGACCGGCTGCGCACCACCTACGTGAGATGGCTTCTGCCCAAGGCGCTGAGGTCCTTCGAGGCGCTGGCCGCCGTCAGCCAGGCCACGCGCGGGGACATGGTGAGCTTCCTCTCCTGCGCGCCCGAGCGGATCCACGTCATCCCCAACGGCGTGGACGCGGACCGCTTCGCGCTTGGAGACGGCGCTGGTGCCGCGTGGGCCCGTGAGCGGCTGGGCCTGAAGGCGCCGTATCTGCTGTACCTGTCGCGCCTGGAGCACCCGGGGAAGAACCACCTGCGGCTGCTTCGGGCGTTCGCCGCGTCCCCGGTGAGTCAGGACCATCAGCTGGTGCTGGCCGGCGCGGATTGGGGCGCCGAGCAGCTCATCCGGGCGGAGCTCCAGCGGCTGGGGCTCCAGGAGCGCGTGAGGATCCTGGGCTACCTGGAGGACGGCCTCATCCCGGGCCTGGTCGCGGGCGCGGAGGCGCTCATCGCGGTGGGGCTGTGCGAGGGCTTCGGCCTGCCAGCGCTGGAGGCCATCGCGGCGGGCAAGCCCGTGCTGGCGGCCCGGGCGGGAGCGCTTCCGGAGGTGGTGGGCGAGCTGGGGGTGTTGTGCGATCCGCTCGACGAGCGGGACATGGCGGCGGCGCTGACGCGGGTGGTGCGGGACGAGCCACTGGCCGCGCGGGTGCGGCGCGAAGGTCCAGGGCACGCCCGCCAGCGCAGCTGGGACCGCACGGGCGACGACCTGCTGGCCCTGTGCCGCGCCGTGGGAGGCGTTCGATGAAGGCACCCCTTCCCCGAGCCTCGCTGCGAGACGTCCTGCGCGGGCGCGCTCCGCTGGTGGGCGCGCGCTTCAACGAGGTGCTGCCGCGCGGCTACCTGTCGCCGGTGGAGGCGCGCTGGCTGCTCGGGCTGCCCTATGGAGACCTCGCCGCCGAGGAGGCGCGCTATCTCCAGGGCCGCACCCCCGCGACGGACTTCGGCGTGATGTTGCGCACGTCGGTGGCTCGCGCGTTGGCACCGCCCGAGAGCGCCCAGCCCGAAGTGCGCCCGTTCATCGTCTCCGCCCGCGTGGACAACCTCACGCTCGAACAGGCGGTGGAGCAGCTCTTCACGCAAGGACAAGGTGGCCGCGCGAAGCTGGTGTCCATCGTGCACCCGCACGCCTTGAACCTGGCGGCACGCGACGTGGCGCTCGCGCAGGCGCTGGCGGAAGCGGACATGGTGCTTCCGGATGGCATTGGCATCCGGGTGGGCGCGGCGCTGCTCGGCGTGGCCATGCGCCACAACCTCAACGGCACGGACCTGTTGCCGCTGCTCTGCAAGCACGCGCCCGTGCGAGGCTGGCCCGTGGTGCTCGTGGGGGCGGCCCCCGGCGTGGCGGAGGCCTGCGCGGAGAACCTGCGAAGGGCCCACCCGGGCCTGGAGCTCCCCATCGTCTCGCACGGCTTCCTCACCGCCGCTGGCTCCCGCGCGCTGGCGGAGTCCATCTCGCGGCTGGGCCCCTGCCTGGTGCTGGTGGGCATGGGCAGCCCCCGGCAGGAGCTGTGGGCGCGCGAGTACCTCTCCGGGGCCGCGCAGGCCGTCATCCTCACGGTGGGAGGGCTGTTCGACTTCTACTCGGGCCGGATCCAACGCGCGCCCATCGCCTGGCGTGAGCTGGGCTTGGAGTGGATGTATCGCCTGCTCCAGGAGCCCCGCCGGATGGCCGTCCGCTACCTGCTGGGCAATCCGCTCTTCCTGCTCCGCATCCTCTGGCAGAAGCTGCGGTAGGCCTCAGGGCGCGTACGTCGGCACCGCGCCGCCCACCGGAGTGGATGCCGCCGCCGCGAGGCGTGCATCCCGCCGCCACCAGACGAGCAGCGCCATCCCGGTCCCCAGCAGCGTGACGAGCGCGCAGACGCAGGCGCTCCCCAGCGGACCCCGCGAGGCGAACGGCGCGAGCCCCCAGCCCACGACGAGCGACACGAGGCCCGCGGCTCCGACCGGGGCCAGTGCCCAGAGCACCTCCCGGACGGTCCACTGGACCAGGGCGCGGACCTTGCGCCAGACGAGCACGGCGATGACCCCGTTTCCGAGGACGGTGCCTCCGGCGACGGCCCACGCACCGGCGTACCGCACCCCGGCCATGGAGACGGCGACGTTCAGCGCGTGGCCGATGAGCACCGGGTGGGTCAGGTGCCACGGCGTCTCACCGCTCACGGCCAGGGCCGAGGAAGCGCTCTCCTCGGCGGCCGCGATGACCGCCGCGGTGCCCAGGAGGACGACCGCGAGCATGGTGACGGAGTCGTGCGCGAGCGCGCCCACCCAGGCCTCCAGCAGGGCGGTGCCATCCAGGGCCAGCGCGATGACACCGCTGGAGGCCAGGCCGCCCAGAAGGGCCGTGCCAAGGCGAAGCGCGCTGGCGCGGTGCCGGGCATCTCCGAGGCGATGGATGAGCCATCCGCCCGCTTGCTTCGCGAAGGCGAGGATCTGCTCCACGGCGCGGGAGGCCACCTGATACGCGCCCACCGAACTCAGGGACGCGGAGCGGGTCAGGATGAGGACATCCGCGCGGACCGCCGCCGCGATGCCCACGTTCATGGCCAGGGCCGCGGCGCCCTGCCGGAACGCGCTGCGCACCTGGGCCGGATCCGCCGGCCATCCAGGACGCAGCGAGAGGTGCGGGTCGATGCGCCTGGACACCGCCGCGAGGAGCAGGAGCTCCAGCGTGGCTCCCGCGAACAGCCCCAGCGCCGGCCCCAGCAACGAGCGCGTGGTGCCGAGCACCGCCGCCGTCAACGCAATCTGGCTCGCGGCTCCGATGGCGCGCGCCCAGGCGAGCGAGGTGTTGGCGCCCCGCATCAGCAGGAACGCACGCAACGGTGCCGCCAGCGAGCCCGCGAGTCCTGCCGCGAGGACCGGAAGCGCGGCGCGGGCCACGTCCGCCCGCAGCGCTTCGGACGCGGACGGGAGGTGGAGGAAGAACACGTACGCACAGACGCAGAGACAGGGACAGACGAGCGTCACCACCAGCAGCGTGAGGCGGATGAGCTGGCGCGTGGCGGCATCGTCCGTTCTGGCCGCCGTGCGTTGGACGGCGATGCTGAGGCCCAGGTCCGACAACCCGAGGAGGAAGCCCGTCGTGCCAAGGACGCCCCAGGCGCCGAGGCTCTCCGGACCGAGCAGACGCACCACCAGCGCGACCGTCGCCAGCCCCGTCACGATCTGCACCACGTGCCGAGCGCACGACGCGAGCACGTCGACGCTCATCCTCAGGAGCGATCTCTCAGGGGCCATGCACCCCTGACCATTGCAGCCCGTATGCCGTAGCGCGTGGGCCGACGCGGTGGCTCAGCCCCGGGACTTCACGGCGCGGACGCCGATGACGACTTCGTAGTGGGGGTCATGCACGTCGAGGTCGGCGGTTCGCAGGTCCTCCCGAGCCAGGCCGTGCAGGGTCGCGACCGCGGCGCGGACGTTCCCGAAGGACTCCACCCGCACGTTGCCGGGGCCGAAGGACGGCTCAAAGAGGCGGTGGACGGAGCGGGAGGTGAACCGCCAGCAGTCCGGCCACTGCTCCATCGCGCCCCAGTCCACCTTGATGATGCCGGGCACGGTCAGCAGCGCCACGCCGCCAGGCTGGAGGATGCGGTGCAGCTCCCTCACGGCGGCCTGGACATCGAAGACGTACTGCAGCACCTGGGTGAAGAGGACGCAGTCGAACGCATCCGAAGGGATGTCGACCGCGTGGGCGATGTCTCCCACGAAGGTGGCTTCCGGGTTCCCAGGAAGCGCGTGGAGGATGTCGGAGCGGGTGACACGGCTGGCGCCGAACCGCCGCGTGTAGCGCGCGTCCCCGACCTCCAGCGTTCGGCCCTGGACGTCGGCCGCGTGCCGCGCCAGGAAGTGCTCGATGTAATAGCGATCAATGGGCTGGCCGCGGTCGTGTCCCCAGTGCGCGCCGATGGGCGTCTGACGCCCCAGGCTGCCCCACCGCACCCGCCCCATGGAGACCTGGCGCTTGTGATGGGCCAGCCACTGATAGATGCCGTCGGGAAGCACGGCCCGGAAGAGTCGCTTCGCCCCTGTGGGAGTCATTGGGCGATACAAGCAAACACAGCCACAGGGAGCAACCTCACCGGAGCGTGTCTCGAATTGAGACACGTGGGCCGGCGAGCGAACTACCCGTTGCGCTTCGCGAAGTCGTCCATGAATGAGACGAGCGTCTTCACGTGGTCCACGGTCACCGCGTTGTACAAAGACACGCGGATGCCGCCCGTGATGCGGTGGCCCTTCATGCCCACCATGCCGGCCTTGGCGCCTTCGGCCACGAAGGCCTCTTCCAGCTTTTCGTCCGGCAGGCGGAACACGACGTTCATGTACGAGCGCGACGCCTTCTCCACCGGGGCCCGGTAGAAGCCCGCGTTGCGGTCGATGGCCGTGTACAGCAGGTCGCCCTTCTCACGGTTCCAGGCCTCCACCTGCTTCAGGCCGCCCACGCCCTTGATCCACGAGAGCACGTTGCGGCAGAGGTAGATGGAGAAGGTGGGGGGCGTGTTGTAGAGCGAGTTGTTCTCCGCGTACGTCGTGTAGCGGAAAATCTTCGGGATGTCCTTGCGGCCCTTCGCCATGAAGGACTTCTCCACCAGCACCAGGACGATGCCTGACGGCCCGATGTTCTTCTGGGCTCCGGCGTAGATGAGCGCGAAGCGGCTCACGTCGATGGGCTTCCACAGGATGTCGGAGCTCATGTCCGCCACCAGCGGCACCTGCCCCACTTCCGGGAAGGTGTGCCATTGCGTCCCGAAGAGCGTGTTGTTGCTCGTCATGTGGACGTAGGCGGCCTTCGGATCCAACTGGAGCTCGGCCTGGGTGGGGACGCGCGTGAAGCGCTTGTCCTTGTCCACCGTGTTCGCGGCGATGCGCGGCGTGCCGTAGTAGCGCGCCTCGTCCACCGCCTTCTCGCTCCAGCCTCCCGTCACCACGTAGTCCGCGGAGCCGCCCTGGGGCAGGAAGTTCATGGGCGCCTGCGCGAACTGCTGCGAGGCGCCGCCCTGGAGGAAGAGGATCTCGTGGGTGTCCGGAACGGCCAGCAGCTCCTTCACGAGGGCGAGGGTCTCGTTGTGGACGGCCTCGAACGCCTTGCCCCGGTGGCTGTGCTCGATGATCGACATCCCCGTGCCCTGGAAGTCGAGCAGTTCGTCCCGCGCCCGCTCCAGCGCCGCCGTGGGGAGACCGGCCGGGCCGGGATTGAAGTTGATGACGCGCATGGCAGTGCCCTCTGGAAGTGAACCGCGCCGGCATTCTCGCCGGTGGGACTCCGGGGGTCACCAGCAACTTGGGGGCGGTGCCGGGCCTCGCTCACCGCCCCTGGCTGCCTGCTTCGTCAGCGGGCCACCACCGCCGCGGGGGCCGCCGCCGCATGCACCGCCGGCCCCAGGGAGCGCAGGGGGATGTCCTCGTGGGGCACCGCCGTCACGTTGCGGCGGACCGCCCGGACCTCCGTGTCCTTCGCCAGCTCGAAGCGGTGGGCCCACAGCAGCGTCCCCAGCGTCACCTTCATCTCGTACAGCGCGAACGCCGCGCCGATGCACCGGCGGGCCCCTCCTCCGAACGGTACGTACTCAAACGGAGAGTAGCGGCGCCCCAGGAAGCGCTCCGGCAGGAAGCGCTCCGGCTCCGGGAAGGTCTCCGGCCGCGAGTGCGTCAGCGTGATGGCCACCATCAGCCCCGTCCCCGCGGGCAGCTCGTAGCCAGCGAGCGTGAACGGCTCCCGCAGCTTGCGCGACACCAGATAGAACACGGGGTTGAGGCGCAGCGCCTCGTCACAGACGGCGGACAGGTACGGCAGCTTGGAGAGGGCCTCCGGATCCGGCGCCGTCGGAAATGCCGCCAGCTCCTGGTGCAGCTTCTCCAGCGCCTCGGGCGCCCGGTGCAGGAAGTACATGCCCCAGGTCATGCTGACCGCGGTCGTCTCATGGCCGGCGACGAGCATCGTGCGCAGCTCGTCCTTCACCTCCACGTCCGTCATCGGCTCGCCGTTCTCGTCCTTCGCGGCCAGCAGCATGCTGAGCACGTCCTCGCGCTTCTCTCCGCTCGCGCGCCGGGCGGCGATCTCCTCCGTCAACAGCACGTCCAGCTGGGTCGCCTCCTTCTGGAAGCGCGCCCACGGCCCCATGCCGCCGAACTGGCGCCGCAGCGCCGGCATCATCGCCAGCGAGGGCGTGTAGTTCTCCAGGTAGGCCTCCAGCACGTGGCGGAAGCGCTCCACGCGCGCCGCGCCCTCCACGCCGAAGACGGCGCGGATGATGACCTCCATGGAGATGGCCTGGGTGAGCCGCTGGGCCGTGAGCGTGCCGCCGGGCTTCACGCCCTCCAGCTGCCGGAGGGCGGCCTCCTGCATCAGCGCCCCGTAGGCCCGCATCCGCTCCCCGTGAAAGGCAGGCATGATGAGCCGGCGCTCGCGCTTGTGCCGCTCGCCTCCAATCAATAGCAGCGAGTTCTCACCAATCAATGGCTCCATGGGCACCTTCGCCATGGGCTCGAAGATGTTTGGATCCGCGGCGAAGATCTGCTGGGTGACCTGCGGGGAGCCGGTGACCACGACCGTGCCCAAAGGCAGCGTCATGGTGAAAGGGTCTCCGTAGCGCTTCGCACAGTCCGCGAAGAAGCCGGTGGCGTCCTTCGTGAACCGCACCATCTGGAGGGGAGGCAAGCGGGGACCAGGGGGCAGACGGCTGCGCATGGTGACACTCCTTGACTGAAAGACCGCGGGGTTCGTTCAAAGCCTGCCATCCGGACCGGACGGCTCAGTTGCGCAGCACGCGTCTGTTCATCAACAGCGATTGCATCCGCTCCAGGCTCCGGGGCTCGCCGCAAAGGCTGACGAAGGCCTCCTGCTCGAGCGCGAGGACTTCCTCCTCCGTCACCTCATGCCCCGCGCCCCCCGGCCCGCCGCACAGGATGGCCGCGAGCCGCGCGCCAATCACCGCGTCGTGCGCCGTCAGCTCGCCGCACGCTCTTGCTTCCGCGAGCCCGTCCTCCAGCGCGCGGATGCCCGTGGCGCCCGGCAGCCGGAAGGCCCTCGGCACCGGCGGCCGGTAGCCCGCGCCAGCGAGCCCCAGGGCCCGCGCACAGGCTTCCTCGAGCCGCTGCTCCGGACGCACCGACACCCCGTCCGTCAGCCGGAAGTACCCCAGGTGCTGCGCCTCCACCGCGCTCGTGGACACCCTCGCCCGCGAGATGTCCCGCAGCACCTTCTCCACGTAGGGCAGCACGTCCACCTGGACGCCCTCGGGAATCCCCTGGAGGGCCCGCCACAGGAGGTTCAGCGTTCCGCCGCCCCCGGGCACCAGGCCAATCTGCGTCTCCACCAGCCCGGCCTGCGTCTCCGGCGCCGCCTGCACCGCGCTGGCGCCCAGACACAGCTCCAGCCCGCCCCCCAGCGTGCGGCCACACGGCACGGCCACCACGGGGACCCTCGCGTACTTGAGCCGCTGCGTCGCCGACTGGAAGGCCGCCACGAGCGCGCGGATGTCCTCCCAGCGCTTGCGGCTGGCCCACGTCGTCACGAGCATCAGGTTCGCGCCCACGGAGAAGTCCGGCCCGGGATTGGCCAGCACCAGCGCCCGGAAGTCCGTCTCCGCCCGCTCCACCGCGCGGCCCAGCGTGGCCACCACGTCCGCGTCGAGGCTGTTGTGCTTCGTCTTGAAGCCCACCCCCAGCACCC
>NZ_RAWR01000220.1:0-17512 GCF_003986945.1 Corallococcus sp. AB018
GGCCTGCTACGCGATCGCGGCGACCACCGCGAAGGCGTTGGCGGAGCGGCTGCCCGGTGACGGGCTGGTCCCGGTGGACAGCGCGCTCGGGCGGCATGCCCTGCCCGAGCTGACGCTGCGATTCCCGGAAGCGAACCAGCGGATCATCCCGGGCGCGAACCACCTGGACCTGCTCGACCACCCGGAGGTCTACGCCACGCTTCGCACGTGGCTCGCTTCCTGAGTGGACCCAACCACCGCCTCACTGTCCCGGCTTCGGGACGTGCTGATCAATCAGGATGGTGTTGCCATCGGGGTCGGTGAGCATGAGGCTCGCGGGCCCGGTGGAGGACGCGTCGGCGGCGGTCGCGAGGGGCAGACCGCGGGCCTGGAGGCTCCGCTGGATCTCGCGGACGTCGTCGAAGTCAGCGAGTGTCTGGGCGTTGCGGTCCCAGCCGGGATTGAACGTCAGGATGTTCTTGTCGAACATGCCCTGGAACAGACCGATGGTGCTGGTCTCGTTCTGAAGGATGAGCCAGTTCTGGGCCGCGTTGCCGCCAATGACCTGGAAGCCGAGCTTCTCGTAGAACGCGCGAGAGATGGCGAGGTCCTTGACGGCGAGGCTGACGGAAAAGTTGCCGAGGCGCATGCGGGCGGTGCCTTTGGGTGGAACAGTGGGCGAGGGACGCGGAGGCGACGCCGCGCAGCCGCCCAGGGTGAGGGCAAGCAGCGCGCCGCTGAGGATTCGAAGCATGGGGTCCTCCCGTGACCGAGTTGAGTATTACAGCGGCTGGACGTGATCCGCGATGCGACCCGAGGCCAGTAGCTCACGCAGCTCGTCGGCCACGCGGTCGCCTTCGGTCAGCACCTGGTTCCACGCGCGGATCCGGTCGTCGGCCTTCATCTCCGTGAAGTCCGAACGGTCCGGGATGCGTCCACCGGGCAGCCGCGCCAGATGCGCGGGCGATGGCGTGATGATCAACGCGCGGCGGAAGTTGAGCGGACCCGCGCGCCGCCACTTGAGCGACTTGTCGAACCAGCCGGGCACCACGTACGGATAGAAGTGCGGATAGAGCACCAACCCGTCACCCGTGCCGTAGTCGACGTCCAGGTGGTAGTCGACGACGCCGCCGTCCCGGTACGTGCCGGGAGGCGCGCCGGGGATGTCGTGGACGCCCGCGAGCACCATCGGAATGGAGCCCGATGCGATGAGCGCCGGGCGCAGGTTGTCGCGGGTGAGGGGACGATGGACCGACGGCAGGTCCTTGAGTCCAGCGAAGGGGCTGGAGTCCCCGGCGGTGTGGAACACCACGCGCTCCATGTGGAGCCCGAGCGTCCGGCGGCTCACCGCGTTCGCCAGCGCGCCCAGCACGAAGCCCGCGAGCTGGATGCTGGACTGCTCCATCGCCAGCAATCCCTTGCACCGGGTCGTCACGACATGCAGGCGCGCCCACGGGTGCGTGAGGATCTCCTCCATGCCGTCCGGCCCCAGGAGGGAATCCAGGATCGTCGCGCTCCTCTCGCTGACCAGCGAGGGCGAAGGCCTGGGCGGATAGCGCTGCTCCAGGTACGCGTCCGCGAAGCGCCTCAGCGCGGCCACCGGATCCTTCTGCGCCAGGCACGCCAGCCGCCAGCTCCCGATCGAACTGCCGATGAGGTGCAGCGGCCGGGTGCGCGGCTGCTGGAGGAGTTCGCCGAACAGCACGCGGTCGATTCCCTCCAGCCCCAGCCACTTCGGTCCACCGGAAGCGCCTGGAAGGATGTCCACGTCCTCCGCGCGCAGTCCGCGCTCCCGGAGGATGCGCAGGGCGTTGGGGCCCGCAAGCAAGGTCAGACTCTGGCTCATCGCGGGCGCTGACCCTATCAGCCCGGCGTGTGCTCAGTCCTCGTCGTCCGGACGCTCTGAATCCAGCGGATGGAGGGTCACCACTTGATGCCCATCCTCCGGTTCGGTGCGCGCCTTCTCCAGTTCCTCGGGTGTCTGGGGCGCCCGTTCAGAGAACTCGTCGTTCTCCAGGTGCCGCTGGCGTCGCTCACTGGTCTCGCCGTAGCCCTCCAGCTTCTTGCCCGCCATGGTCGTCCACTCCTGCGAAAGGTGAACCTCAAGGCTTGGGATGCTGCCCCGTGGGCGCAAGCGGTGGTCTGCCCGTGCGGCTGCATGCTCCAGGAGCGGGGCACCAGCGGGCGCTTATTCCTCCAGCGTTCCCACGGAAGGGGCCGCGCCGTCGCGCTCGCGCTGGGCCTCCAGGTAGGCGGAGAAGCCCGCCTTGGACTGGATGCGGAACACCGGGAGCCGGGGCAGCACGTCGTCCGCGAAGGCGTATTGCTCGCACACGAGGCTCGCGCGCAGGGCGCCTTCCGGACCTCCAGTGAAGGGCTCGACCTCGTGCTGGAGGTTGCCCCGGAAGTGGACCAGCAGGCCCGGACGGGGCCGCACCTCGCCCTGGAGCTGGTTGTCTCGCAGCAGCCGCAGTGAGCCTCCCTGCGCGCCTTTTGGAACCCGCAGGTACAGGACGCTCACGTGTTCGGGCGTCGCGTCCGGAACGCCGCTCGGCTCCTGCAACGTCGCGTCGATGTGGCGTCCCACCGGTGTGCCCGCGTCCAGCAGCAGCAGGTTCAAATAGAAGGCATTGGGGCGCGGACGTGTGTCGCGGCCACCGAACCAGCGCTGCGTCCACGGCAGGAGCCCGCGCGCGCTGTCGTCGTCGAGGATGCGGCGCAGGTAGACGGACAGGAACGGGAAGCGGGCCTCCAGCGTCGCGCGTCCTTCGCGCGTGAAGATGAACGCGAAGCCGCGGCTCGCGCGGAACGTGCCCATCAACGGACTGCGCGCGACGAAGCGGGAGCCGAGCAGGGCATCCCCCAGGGACTCCAGCTCGGCGCGGGGCAGGGCGTCGCGGTGGGTGACGTACTCGGGCACGGACCGGACGCTAGCGCCTTCCCGGTGCGCGCGAGAGGGGAACCGCCACCGCCCGCCTCCTTCCCGGCCGAGTCCTGAGCTACACGGACGCCTGCTTCGCGCTGAGCTTCGTCTTGCCCAGCATGTGCAACAGCGCTTTCTCCGAGCAGTGCATGCCTTCGCCCGAGTTCGCCGCCAGCTCGTCCACGGACCGGAAGTAGCGGTCCACCACCTGGCCTCGCTCGAACAGGACGAGCACGGACGGGTAGATGTACGACGCCTTCGCCACCGCGGGCGTGTTGCCCAGCTGTTCGGAGGCCTCGCGCACCGCGGCCACCATGCTCTTCTTGAGCACGGTCTTCTTCACCGGGCCGCTGTCGCCTTCCTCCTTCACGCGATCGCGAGCCCTCGCCAGCGCGCAGGCGCAGATGAGCGTACCCGCCCAGGTGCGGAAGTCCTTCGCGCTGTAGCCCGGGCCCATCACCTGCTGGATGTATTCGTTGATGTGCCGGCGCCTCACGTCCACCACCGCGCCGTCGTCGAGCACGAACTTGAAGACGTCTCGCCCGGGCACCTTCAACAACTGCCGCACGAGCGTCGCCACGCGCCGGTCCTTCAACTCGCGGTGCTGCCGCACTCCGGACTTGCCCGGGTAGTCGAACACCACCGTGTCGCCATGCACCTTCACGTGCCGCGCTCGCAGCGTGGCCAGGCCGAAGCTGCCGTGCTCCTCCGCGTAGCGTTCGCTGCCCGGACGGATGAAGCAGGTGCCCAGGATGCGCAGCATCCCTGCGAGCACCCGATCCCGGCCCAGGCCCCGCTTGCGCAAATCCTTGCTCACCTGCCGCCGCATCTTCGGCAGCGCCTGCGCGAAGCCCACGATGCGCTGGTACTTCGCGTCCCGTTGCTTCTGCGTGTGCGCCTCGCTGTAGCGGTACTGCCAGCGGCCCGCCCCGTCCCTGCCCACCGCTTGAAGCCGCGCGGAGGCCTTGGGCGAGATGGCCACGTCCGTCCAGGCGGGCGGCAGCCTCAGTGTACCAATGCGCTCACGCTCTGCGTGTGAGACAGCCCGGCCCCGCGCGTCCACGTAGCGGAAGCCTCGCTTCATGGACCCCAGCCGACGGTGGCCGTCCTGCCGCAGCCGCTCCAGCTGGGTCATTCCCCGGCGGCTCGTGGACGGGATGCGCTCAGATTCTGAGATGGTGGCATGGGAGGGCATCGCCTCCCTGTAGTGCGCAGCCCACGCCGGGGCGGCAATCCGGTTGCCCCCTGGCGGGAGGGGGAGCAGCCGGGCAGAAAAGCCCCAGGCGGCATTTTCGGATGGGGATGCAGTCGTTTAGAGTTCGTTGCGACTCCCACCTCTCAATTTATTCCCGAGGCATGACAACCTTCCTCGACGCCCTCCTGGCGTTCCCGACCGCGATCTTCACCATCCTCCTGGGTGTGGTGCTGGCGTACTGGCTGTGCGTGATCATCGGCGCGGCCGGCATCGACATGCTGGATGGCGACTCGGCCCTGGAGGGCGGCGCCAAGGCGGTGAGCGGCGCGTTCGAGGGCGGCGCCAAGGCCACCTCCGGGATTCTCGAAGGTGGCGCGAAGGCACTCGGGGGCCATGACGTCGGCCACGCGGGGCACTCGCACCTGCACGACGCGGAGGCCGCCACGGGCCTGCTCGCGGCGCTGGGCTTCGGGGGCATCCCCGTCACCGTGTCGGTGAGCCTGGTGGTGTTCCTCTCCTGGTCGTTGTCGCTGCTCGGCGTCCAGGCCACGCACTCGGCGCTCTCCATGCTGCCCTCGTGGCTCGTGAGCACGGGCCTGGGCCTTGTCTGCACGGTGGTGGCCACGGTGGCGAGCGGGATCGCGGTGCGGCCGCTGCGCCCCATCTTCATCGCCAGGCGCGCTCCGGGCCGCGATGCGCTGATGGGCCGCGTGTGCACCATCTCCAGCGGCAGCGTGACCGCGAAGGATGGCCACGCAACCTTCGACGACGGGGCCGCGGGCCTCATCCTCAACGTCTTCTGTGACAAGCCCAATGAGCTCAAGCGCGGCCAGCCGGCGTTGATCCTCGGCTACGACGCGGAGCGGGGCGTGTACGAGGTGGAGCCGGTGGACTGGCTCCTCCCCCAGGAAATGGAGCAGCTGCGGGATCCGCTGAAGGCAGCGGCCATCGCGCGAGCCCGCGCCCAGCGATGAATATTGGCGTCCTCCGGGCTCCTCCGGACGGGCGCGACAATCGGTACCGGGTGGCTTTCGCGGGGGACCCCGAGTGCTTGGAACAAGGCCCGCCCAACGGACTTCTCAGGATAGGCCATGGACCTCATCAGCATCGCGGCAATCAGCGGCGTCGCAATCGTCATCTGCTTCGGCATCTTCGCCAGCGTGGCCAAGTTCTACCGCCAGGTGGATCAGGGCAAGGTGCTCATCGTCAACACGTTGAAGACCGAGCCCACGGTCACCTTCACCGGCTCCGTGGTGCTGCCCATCGTGCACCGCGCGGAGGTGATGGACATCTCGCTGAAGACGGTTGAAATCGACCGCCGCGGCAAGGAAGGCCTCATCTGCCAGGACAACATCCGCGCGGACATCAAGGTCACCTTCTTCGTGCGCGTGAACAAGACGCGTGAGGACGTGCTCAAGGTGGCCCAGTCCATCGGCTGCGCTCGCGCCTCCGACCAGGAGACGCTGGAGAACCTCTTCGAGGCCAAGTTCTCCGAGGCCCTCAAGACGGTGGGCAAGTCCTTCAACTTCGAGCAGCTCTACACCAAGCGCGACGAGATCAAGGACAAGGTCGTCGAGACCATCGGCCGCGACTTGAACGGCTACATGCTGGAGGACTGCGCCATCGACTTCCTCGAGCAGACCCCGGTGGAGATGCTCGACAAGGACAACATCCTGGACGCCCAGGGCATCCGGAAGATCACCCAGCTCACCACCGAGCAGAACGTCTTCACCAACGAGCTGCGCCAGTCCGAGCGCATGGCGGTGACGAAGCGCAACGTGGAAGCCGACGAGGCCATCTTCGCCCTCGAGCGTCAGCGCGAGGAGGCGGCCGCCAAGCAGCGCCGCGAGATCGACATCATCCAGGCGCGTGAGACGGCCGAGGCCGACCGCGTGAAGAGCGAGGAGTTCGCCAAGGCGCAGCTGGCGCGCATCAAGGCGGAAGAAGAGATCGCCATCAACGAGGAGAACAAGCAGCGCCAGGTGCAGGTGGCCCAGAAGAACCGCGAGCGCGTGGTGGGCGTGGAGACCGAGCGAGTGGAGAAGGACCGCGCCCTGGAGGCCATCAACCGCGAGCGTGAGACGGAGCTGCAGCGCATCGCGAAGGAGAAGGCGCTGGAGACGGAGAAGAAGGCCATCGCCGACGTCGTCCGCGCCCGCATCGCGGTGGAGAAGACCGTCGCCCAGGAAGAGGAGAACATCAAGGACCTGCGCGTGACGTCGGACGCGAAGCGCACCAAGGACGCCATCATCATCACCGCCCAGGCGCACGCCGAAGAGGCGTCCGTGAAGGACGTCACCGCCGCGGAGGCGAGCGCGAAGATCTCCGTGTTCCTCGCCAAGGAGAAGCTGACCCTGGCCGAGGCCGACCTGGAGGCCGCGGACAAGCAGGCCAAGGCGAAGATGCGGATGGCCGAGGGCATCCAGGCCGAGTCCGCCGCGGCGGGCCTGGCCAGCGTGCGCGTGCGTGAGGCGGACGCGGTCGCCACGGAGAAGCTGGGCATGGCGCAGGTGCGCGTGAAGGAGGCCGAGGCCTCCGTCATCGAGAAGCAGGGCCAGGCGCAGGCGTCCGCGGTGCGCGAGAAGCTGCTCGCCGAGGCCGCTGGCGCGGAGCAGAAGGGCCTGGCGAACGCCCGCGTGCAGGAGGCGGAAGCGGGCGCCATCCACAAGCGCGGCGAGGCCGAGGCGTTCGCCACGCGCGAGAAGCTGCTCGCCGAGGCCGCCGCCATCCAGGAGAAGCTGATGGCCGAGGCCCGGGGCCTGTCGGAGAAGGCCACCGCGATGAAGGCCCTGGACGGCGTGGGCCGCGAGCACGAGGAGTACCGCCTGCGCCTCAACAAGGAGCGCGACGTGGAGCTGGCCGCCATCAACGTGCGCAAGGACATCGCGCAGGCCCAGGCCAGCGTGCTCGGCCAGGCGTTCAGCAACGCGAAGTTCCAGATCGTCGGTGGCGACGGGAAGTTCTTCGAGAACTTCATCAAGGCCGTGTCCTTCGGCAGCTCGGTGGACGGCGCGCTGGACCACGGCGAGGCCCTGAAGAAGACGCTCGGTGGCTACCTCAACGGTGAGAAGGACCTGCCGGCGGACCTGAAGGAGATCCTCTCCAAGCCGGGCCTCAGCAACGACGCGCAGAACCTGGCCGTCGCGGCGCTGCTCAACCGCATGTCGGTGAGCCCCACGGAGTCCACCGCCGCTGGCATCAAGGCGCTGGTGCAGTCGGAAGCCGCGGCCCTCGCGCAGAAGCAGCAGGGCTGAAGCCTCCCGCCAATCGCAATCCCTTTCCGGTGAACATCCATGGCAACTGACAGCACCAAGACCCCGGGCACCCAGGTGCCCGGGGGCGAGGCGACGCTGGAGGGCGGCAGCTACGAGGTCATCCGTGCGCGCCTCGTCTCCCAGGCGGACGCGCTGGCGACCCAGGCGAACGACCTCAACGGGCGGCGCAAGGCGCTGTTCGGTGGCACGGAGCTCACCGTCATTGGCAACGAGCGGGTACGCACGGAGAACAACTGCGTCCCCCGCGACATCGTCAGCGTCGGGAAGTACCTCCTCTTCGGCTACAACGTCTTCATCGGCCTGAAGAAGGAGACGAACATCTCGGACGTCTTCTCGCTGCACCGCTTCGAGAAGACGGCCGAGGGCTTCGACTTGTCCGCCGTGCCTCCCACGGAGGCCGGCGGCTTCCTCGCGGACCCCCGGTTCGTGAAGGACTTCGGCGAGCTGTACAAGTACTACAAGGACGCGAAGCTGCTGCAGCTGCGGCGGCGGGACTCGCGCCTGCTCGCGGTGTTCCAGACGGGCCTGTCCGCGCGCGACCTCAAGGTCTTCCGCTTCAACGTGGACGTGGAGGGTCACGCCACCTACGTGGACAACCAGGGTGAGCGCGACCACGTCTACCCGCCGTCACACGACTTCGAGTGGACGGTGGCCACGCGCGAGCAGTACGTGCTGGGCCAGCACCCGCACGTCAACGTGTTGGATCAGGTCTTCGTGGAGACGGTGAAGGGCGACCTCACCGTGAAGGTGGAGGACAACACCGCCACCGGCCTGGGCATCTACAGCGAGCCGGTGGACGACCCGGACCAGTCGCTGGACGACGCGGAGTTCGCCTGGACGCAGGTGGGCGGGCTCATCCTCCTGCGCATCCTGCCGTTCCGGGAGAAGGCGTACCGCTACCTCGTCTTCAACTCGCGCACCCAGCACGTGGTGCGCATCGACGCCATTGGCCAGTCCTGTGTGCGGCTGCCGGAGGACCAGGGCATCGTCTTCCCGGGCGGCTACTACCTCCAGACGGGCGACTACAAGGTCTTCGACGGCGCGTCGGAGGGGATGGAGTTCCACCAGGCGGTGCGCTCGCCCAACGGTGAGGACGTGCTCTACGTCTTCCACCGCCGGGACGAGGGCGCGTATGTGCTCTTCCCGTACAACCTGGTGCGCAAGGAGGTGCAGACGCCGCTGCAGGCGAACGGAATGAGCCTCTTCGCGGACGGTGGGCTGGTGGTGTTCCGCGCCACGTCGCAGGAGCCCACGCGCGTGCACCCCATGCAGGTGTGGCAGACGCCGTTCGTCTCCGACGAGCACGCGGCGAAGGTGCCCCCCGCGCCGGGCTACCTGGGCAAGGTGGGCAACGCGGAGCTGGTGCGCGGCATCAGTGACGCCCTGACGCTGCCGCGCGTGGCGAAGACGGACAAGCCCACGCGCCGCACCTACGAGGACCTGGTCTCCGCGGCCACGCGCGCCCTGGACGCCTACTACTGGCTCTCCCACGCGGAAGTGGGGCTCCAGGCGCCCATCGAGCTGCTGCGCCGCACCTCCGAGCTCATCATCGATGAGTTCGAGAAGGTCCTCGCGATGCGCAAGCGCGCGGAGGAGTCGCTCGCGCAGGCGCTGCAGACGCAGGAGACGCTGCTGCTCAACGCGCAGCCGGAGGGGCTCACGGATGCCGAGGGCTTCATGCGCGCGCTGGCGGACCTGCGCCGGCACCGCGGGCACCTCATCACCTTGAAGGACGTCCGCTACATGGACCTGGGGCGCGTGGACGCCCTGGAGCAGGCGGTGGTGGCCGCGTCCGACGCGGTGAGCACCGCGTGCGTGGACTTCCTCCAGAAGGGTGAAGCGCTCCAGCCCCTGGCCTCGCGGCTGGACGGGCTGCTGGAGCGGCTGGAGCCTCTGACGACGACGGCCGAGCTGGCCCCGCTGGCCGAGGACGTGGATCGCACCGCCCAGGGCCTGGAGGTGCTGGGTGAGGTGGTGGGCGGGCTCCAGGTGGGCGACCCGCTGGCCCGGGCCAAGATCCTCGAGGGCATCTCCGAGCTGTTCAGCCGCTTGAACCGCGTTCGCGCGGGGCTCCAGGCGAAGCGCAAGGAGCTGTCCGGCAAGGAGAAGCGCGCGGAGTTCGGCGCGCAGTTCAAGCTGCTGGGGCAGAGCATCGAGAACGCGCTGTCGCAGGCGGACTCGCCTGAGAAGTGCGACGAGGCGCTCTCCAAGCTCACCGTGCTGCTGGAGGAGCTGGAGGGCCGCTTCGGCGAGTTCGACGAGTTCCTGGGGCAGATCACCCAGAAGCGCGAGGAGCTGCTGGAGGCCTTCGGCGCGCGCAAGCAGTCGCTGGTGGACGAGCGTCAGCGCCGGGCCTCGGGCCTCTTCGGCGCGGCGGAGCGCATCCTCCAGGGCGTGCAGCGCCGGGCGAAGTCGTTCAAGGCGGACGACGAGCTCAACGCCTACTTCGCGTCCGACGCGATGATCCTCAAGCTGCGGCAGCTGGCTGAACAGCTGCTGGCGCTCCAGGACAGCGTGCGCGCGGACGAAGTGCTGTCGCGGGTGAAGTCCGCGAAGCAGGACGCCCTGCGCGCCCTGCGCGACAAGCAGGACCTGTTCGAGGGCGGCGAAGGCCTCATCAAGCTGGGGCCCTACCGCTTCCACGTGAACACCCAGCCGCTGGAGCTGACGCTCGTCCCTCGCGACGGCGCGCTGTACCTCCAGCTCACCGGCTCCGACTACACCCAGAAGCTGGAGGACCCGGAGCTGCTGAAGTACCGCGAGCTCTGGGATCAGCACCTGGTCTCCGAGACGCGCGACGTGTACCGCGCGGAGTACCTGGCCGCGGGCCTGCTGATGGACGCGGAGGAGGGGAAGGGCGGCCTCACGCTCACGGCGCTGTACGAGGCCGGCGCGCAGGGGCAGCTGATGGAGCGCGTGCGCGCGTACGCGGCGGACCGCTTCGACGAGGGCTACGAGCGCGGCGTGCACGACTCGGACGCGACGGCGCTCCTGGAGAAGCTGCTCGCGCTGCACCAGGGCGCGGGCCTCCTGCGCTTCGCCCCGGTGCCTCGCGCCTGGGCCGCGCTGTACTGGGCGTTCGACCCGGACGACACGCTCCGGGGCGTCTTCCACCGGCGCGCGCGCAGCCTCGCGCGGCTGCGGCAGGCGTTCGACATCGGCTCGGACCTGGTGGCGCTGGGTGACGAGCTGGGCGAGCGCGTGCTCGCGTTCCTCCAGGGCCACGGCCTCGCGGCGTCGCCCGCGGAGGGCCGGCAGGCGGGTCGCTACCTCGTGGAGGAGCTGGCGGTGGACCGCCCGCGCTTCACCACCAGCCGCGAGGCCCTGGCGCTGAAGGATGCCTTCCTCGCGCACCTGGACCGCCACGGTTCGCGCACCGCGTTCGACGACGACCTGCGCGGCCTGGAGAAGAACCTGCCGGAGCGCCTGCGCATCGCTCGCGCCTGGGTAGATGCGTTCCTGGCCCGTCGTGAGGGTGGTCCGGGCGACGCGGCCCACGTCGCTCTGGAGACGGCGGTGGTGCTCCTCACCGAGCGCAAGCTGGACCGCGAGACGGCGGGCGCCATCACCGCCACGGAGGCCACGGGCCTGTTGGGCAGCCACTCGCGCGTCCAGGACCGCAAGCTGTCCCTGCGCCTGGACGAGTTCCTGTCTCGGCTGGGCGAGTTCCGCCAGGTGCGCGTGCCCGCGTACGTGGCCTACCGCGCGTACCTGCGCGACCTGCTGGACCGCGAGCGGCGCAAGCTGCGGCTGGAGGAGCTGACGCCCAAGGTGCTCACGAGCTTCGTGCGCAACCGGCTCATCGACGAGGTGTACCTGCCGCTCATCGGCGCGAACCTGGCCAAGCAGCTGGGTGCGGCGGGCGAGGGCAAGCGCACGGACCGCATGGGCATGCTGCTGCTCATGTCTCCGCCGGGCTACGGCAAGACGACGCTGATGGAGTACGTGGCCAGCCGCCTGGGCCTCACCTTCGTGAAGGTGAACGGGCCGGCGCTGGGCCACTCCGTGAAGTCGTTGGATCCGTCGGAGGCGCCCAACGCCACCGCGCGGCAGGAGGTGGAGCGCATCAACCTGTCCTTCGAGATGGGCAACAACGTGATGCTCTACCTCGACGACATCCAGCACACGGATCCGGAGCTGCTCCAGAAGTTCATCTCCCTGTGCGACGGCCAGCGCCGCGTAGAGGGTGTCTGGAATGGCCAGACGCGCACGTATGATCTGCGCGGCAAGAAGTTCTGCGTGGTGATGGCGGGCAACCCGTACACGGAGACCGGCGAGCGCTTCCGCATCCCGGACATGCTCGCCAACCGCGCGGACACCTACAACCTGGGTGACATCCTGGACGGCAAGGAGGACCTGTTCGCGCTCAGCTACCTGGAGAACGCGCTCACCTCCAACCCGGTGCTCGCGCCGCTGGCCACGCGCGACCCGCAGGACGTGCACCGCCTCATCCGGATGGCCAAGGGCGAGGACGTCCCCTCCGGCGAGCTGAAGCACGGCTACGCGGCGGCGGAGCTGCAGGAGATTGTCGCCGTCTTCCAGCGGCTGTTCCGCGTGCAGCAGGTGCTGCTCAAGGTGAACCTCCAGTACATCGCGTCCGCCGCGCAGGACGAGCGCTTCCGCACGGAGCCTCCGTTCAAGTTGCAGGGCAGCTACCGCAACATGGGCAAGATGGCGGAGAAGGTCGTCTCCGCGATGACGGACGACGAGCTGGAGCGTCGCATCGACGACCACTACCAGGGCGAATCCCAGACACTCACCACCGCGGCGGAGCAGAACCTGCTCAAGCTCCAGGAGATGCGTGGGCGCCTGACGCCGGAGAAGGCGAAGCGCTGGGAGGAGATCAAGCAGGGCTTCGCCCGCGTGAAGCGCATGGGGGGCAAGGAAGACGACCCCGTGGCGCGCGTCACCGGACAGCTGGGCGCCATCGAGGAACAACTGGGCTCCGTTCGCGACGCGGTGGTGCAGGCCGCCGCGCAGGCGAACGCCCCCAGCGAGGACACGCCCGTGGCCCCGCACCTGGAGGCCCTGCGCGAGGCCGTGCTGGAGGTAGCCCGCGTCAGCCGCGAGGCCGCCGCGAAGCCACCCGCCCCGGTGCAGGTGTCCCTCCCGGCCATGCCCCAGGCCGCTCCCGTGGCCCAGGCTCCGGCCACGGACCTGGCCCCGTACCTCAAGCACCTGGCGCAGCTGCTCAAGGCCCTCACGGAGCGCGTGGCAACCCAAGCGGAGGCGCCCACGCTGCGCAACGCGCCCATGCCCCAGGCGGCCGCGCCGGACTTCGGCCCGTACATGGCCCAGCTCTCCAAGGCCATCACGGCCCTGGCGGACCGGCCGGTGTCGGTGTCCCTGCCTTCACAGGCGGAGTCACTCCAGCGCGCCGCGAACGGTCCGTCTCCGGCGGAGCTGAGCCGGCAGATCGAGCTGGTGGAGGGGGCGCTGCTGCCCCTGGAGCGCGCGGCCCGCCGCAACGTGCAGGGCGAAGGCGAGGGCATCAAGGCGCTCCAGGTCTGGCAAGGGGTCACCGAGGCCCTGGAGTTGCTGCGCGGCATGCTGCGGCGTTAATCCGGTTTGCATGTCTGGCATTTGCCTTTAAAGGGGTTGGCGCGGTTCCAACCCCTGGAGGGCAGTGCCATGCATCACCTCAAGTCTGTCGTTTCCCTGTGTGCGGTCGTCGCGGTCACGGCGTGTGGCGGAGGAGCGGAAGGGCAGGGCGAGTTCTCCACCCGGGAGTCCGCCCTGGTGACGGGGACCTCCCAGGGCTGCACCTTCACGGTGTCGTCCGCGCCGCGGCAGCCCGGTCCGTTCCCCTACATCTTCGACATCACGCTCACACGTGAAGCGAGTTCCACCTGCCCCTGGAGCGCGGGCAGCGTGGTGGTGGGGTTCTCCAACGGCACGCCGTCCACGGTGTCCCTGGCGGCCAACGACCTGGGCGTGGCCGTGAGCTACACGTACCGGACGGGTGGGCCCTCACCCCAGCAGCTGGGCATCAAGCACGTGGCACCGGAAACGCTGGCCATCACCCGGTCCACGGGCCTGTACTTCAACGCGCTGGGGAAGTTCATCTACGCCGGAGACCTGTCCATTGAACCGGACGGCATGACGCTGACCGTCAGCGGCACCAAGAACGCCCCGATCGTCGGAGAGACGGGCTCCGGTGATAACTACGTGGCCACCTTCCCGGACTTCTTCACCAGCGAGACGACACCGTCCATCGTCGCGTTCTGATGGGTGACTTCGCACCCCAGGGTTTGGATGGCAGGCATTGAGGACGAAATGTTTTCAGTGTCTGACGTTTGCTTTTATACGGGACGGCGCTTCAACCACCCCAACCCTGGAGTGCACTCCCATGCTGAACATCAAGTCTGTTGTTTCACTTTGCGCCATCGCGGGCCTCACCGCGTGTGGCGCTGGCGTGGGGGGGGAGGCCGACCTCGCCACCCAGGAGTCCGCGCTGGTGACGGGGACCTCCCAGGGCTGCACGTTCACGGTGTCGTCCGCGGCGCGGACGGGAACCGTTCCTCCCATCTACGACGTCACCGTCACGCGCGCGGCGGATGCCACCTGTGCCTTCGGCGCGGACAGCGTGGTGGTGGGCTCCTCCACCGGCACCGCGCCCACGCTGTCGCTGGCGGCCAACGACCTGGGCGTGGCCGTGAGCTACACGTACAAGACCAGCGTCAGCGGCAGCTCGCCCCAGTCCCTGGGACTCCGGCACGTGGCTCCGGACACGATGGCCATCGTGCGCTCCACGGGGCTGTCCATCTTCCTGGGCTCGGGCTCCATCTACTCGGGCAGCCTGTCCATCGCGTCCAACGGGACGACGCTCACCGTGTCCGGCACGAAGAGCGGCACCATCTCCGGCCAGACGGGCTCGGGGAACAACTACGTGGCCAGCTACGTGGACTTCTTCACCAGCACCACGTCCCCGTCCGTCTTCACGTTCTGATGCGCTGACGCAGTGACGGACGGGGCGGCGGGGCGCGTGCGCCTACTTCTGGGGCGCGAACTGCTCCGCCCCGTCCACGCTGCCGTCGTCCAGCACCTTCTCCACGGAGTCGACGAGCTGCTGGCCGCCCGTGGCGGTGACGCGCAGCTGGAAGCGGCCCTCGCCCACGCCCGAGTCGGTGACGAAGTAGTTGTAGCTCTCGCGCTTCAGCGCCTTCCAATCACCGTCACGCTTCCACTCCAGCTTCTGGATGGGCAGCCGGTGATTGCGCACCTGGATGGCCGTCCACCAGGGGTTGCTGCCGTCCTTGAAGTGGTACTTCACCGGACCCGCCACGTCGCAGGAGACCGGCGTCCAGGTGATGCTCACCCGGCCATTCTTCGCCTCCGCGATCTTGTCGAAGGCCTTGCGGGACAGGTCCAGGTGGCCCTTATCGCAATCCGGGCACTGGTCCACGATGCGCACGCGCACGTTGCCCTTGGGCCCCACGATGTCCACGCACTGGCCGCAGGCGGCGCTGTTGTCGTACTGCTCGCGGTTCATCGCGGCCACCATCAGGTCGCCGCCCGGGTCGTAGCTGCAGTTGCCGCCCCCGTTGGCGTCGTAGAAGGTCGCAATCCCTTTCTGCTCGGAGCCCAGGGCCACGCCTCCGCCGGAGGCAGAGTCGCCGCATGCTCCACAGGCAAGCGAGGTCAGGGCCAACACCAACGCATTTTGCAACGAAGCGGGTCGGTTCATACCGGGCACTATACACGCGTCGCTCCGCGTCAAGGGCAGACAGGACTCTGTGTCTTGGTTCTGTCAGACAGGCTTGTTAGCGTCCGGGCCTTCCCCCTCCCCAAAATAGGAAAGGAATTCCCATGATGAACAAACTGACGTCCGTGGTGTGCCTTGGGTCCGCTCTTGCCCTCTCCGCGTGTGGCGGTCCGGAGCAGGAGGACGGCGCGGAGCTCGCGCAGCAGAGCGCGCGGTTGACGACGGCGACCTCGCAGGGCTGTGACTACGAAGCGACCACGGTGCAGATCACCACCTCGCCGCCGCAGTACAACGTCGTGCTCACCCGCACGGGTGGCGCCAGCTGCACCCTGACGACGGGCGCGTCGGTGGTGCTCCAGACCGTCCCGCTGAACGCGCCGGGCACCGTGTCCCTCTCCGGCTCCAGCCTGGGGCTCGCGGTGGGCTTCACGATGAAGAACGGCTGGAGCGGCTCGGCGGCCACCATCATGGCCGTGCGCGCCGTGGACCCCACGACGCTCGCCACCACGCGCAACGGGGACATCTACTGCGATTACATGACGGGCAGCATCCTGACCGGCAGCGCCGGCCTGAACAGCACCGGGACCAACCTGAGCGTCTCCGGCACCAAGGCATGCAAGATCAACGGCCGGTCGGGGACCTACTGGTACGGGACCTTCACCGACTTCTTCACCAGCACCACGGCGCCGGTCATCAGCACCATCTGAAGCACCCCTGAAAAAAGCCCTGCCCGCCACCGGTGCATCCCCGGTGGCGGGCAGAGCCCCCCTTGCTGCGCGTTCCCCGGTGTGTCGTGCTGGGTACTGCCCTCAGTGGCCGCTGGCCGACGCGGTCGTCAGCGCGCGGGCCTGGCCGATGAGACGAACGAACTCGGTGCGGTCGGCGTCACCGGCCACGGCGCCCTCCGCCAGCTTCTGCGTGGTGGCCAGGCTCCAGCCCTCGGCGGCGGGAGCAGCGCGGAGGATGTCCGCGGTGGCGGCCACGGCGACGGCGAAGCGGAAGTCACTGGACGCGGCCTCCATGGACGGCTTCAGGTTGGCGCGGGTGAGCGGGAAGGCCTGCTCCTTGGCCTCCGTGCCGTTGGGCGCCTTGGCGCGGATGCGCACGGTGGCCACGTCCTGCGCCTCGCCCGTGAGCTCCACTTCGTAGAGCGCCGTCACGGTGTGGCCCGCGCCAATCTCGCCCGCGTCCACCTTGTCGTCGCGGAAGTCCTTGTCCGCGATGTCGCGGTTCTCGTAGCCCATCAGGCGGTAGCGGCTGACGGCCTTGGGGTTGAACTCCACCTGGAACTTCACGTCCTTCGCGATGACCTCCAGCGTGCCGGTCAGCTGCGTCTCGAAGACCTTGCGCGCCTCCTTCATGCTGTCCACGTAGAAGCTGTTGCCGTTGCCCTTGTCGGCCAGCTGCTCCATCAACGAGTCGTGGTAGTTGCCCATGCCGAAGCCCACCGTGGTGAGCGTGACGCCCTCGGCCACGTACTTCTCGATGCTGGCCAGCATGGCCTTGGGGGTGAGGTTGGGGCCGATGTTGGCGTCGCCGTCCGTGAGCACCACCACGCGGGACACCACGCCGCCCGCGGCCTTCTTCACCGCGTGCTTGTAGGCCGTCTCCATGCCGGAGCCCATGGCCGTGCCACCGCCGGCGACCAGCGTGTCCAGCGCCGCGTGGATCTTCTTCACGTCCGTGGCGGGCGTGGGGGCCAGCACGTCCCGCGTGGAGCCCGCGTAGGTGACGAGCGCCACGGTGTCGTTCTCATTGAGGTTCTTCACCGCGACCTTGATGGACTCGATGGCCAGCGGCAGCTTGTCCGACGACGCCATGGAGCCGCTGGTGTCCACCAGGAACACCAGGTGCGCGGGCTTGCGCTGCGAGCGGGAGACGACCTTGCCCTGCACGCCCACGCGCAGGAACTGGCGGCGCGCGTTGAAGGGCGAGGGCGCGCCCTCCAGGTGCACCGTGAAGGCGCCTTCTTCCGGCGGCGTGTAGCGGTACTTGAAGTAGTTGACGAACTCCTCCACGCGCACCGCGTGGGTGGGCGGCAGCTGGCCCTGCTGCAGGTAGCGCCGGGCCATGGAGTAGGAGGCCGTGTCCACGTCCGCCGCGAAGGTGGACAGGTTGTCCTTCGCCGTCTCGGTGAAGGCGTTGGCCTTGTAGGTCTCGAAGACGTTGCCGCCCTCGGCGACGCCCTTGTCGCCATCCACCGCCTGCATCTTGCGCTTCTCCATGGGCTGCTGGACCGGCGGAGGGGCATTCATC
Source organism: Corallococcus sp. AB018 (assembly GCF_003986945.1). NCBI lineage: Bacteria > Pseudomonadati > Myxococcota > Myxococcia > Myxococcales > Myxococcaceae > Corallococcus > Corallococcus sp. AB018. The sequence continues at coordinate 17,334 of NZ_RAWR01000220.1, forward strand.
TGGAGGCCGGCCGGCGCGCCCATGGCCACGGTGGCGTCCTTCGCCGGCGCCGCGCGCCGCATGGCCGGCTCCGCCGCGGCCAGGGCATCGGAAGACTCACGCTCCTCGGCCATCATTGGCGCGGGCGACGGTGCGTCAGCGCGCTTCTTGGCGGCCGCGGCCGGGGTGGAGGGGGGCGG
>NZ_RAWR01000221.1:0-17508 GCF_003986945.1 Corallococcus sp. AB018
CCCGCCGCCCCCTTCGCGCAGCGGGAACACGAACGGGAACACTCCGCGTGCCCCCCGGTGCCTGACGACCTCCGCCCACGTTGACCCGCCGCATCCAAGCGGCGACCATCGCGCGCTGGGGGATTTGGACGGGAGTGGGCTGTATGGAGAAGTATTTCAATGTCCGTGGACTCAAGGTGTGTGGCCGCCGTACATGCCACCCGTCCATCCGGTACACGGCGGGTGAATCGTCACGTGCCGAAAGTTTTTCCGCTTCGCGCGCGATTGATGCCCTCCCGTGGGTTGCAGGGTCGCCCGGGCATGGAAACCTGATCCCCCCATGGGCACCGACGACCTCTTCGCACACACAGTCCTGTCCGAATCGGGTGACGCCGTGACCGACGGTGGCGGAGCGCCGGTCGTGATGTCGCCGGTCGGACAGGAAGCGCAGGAAGGCGCGGTGCTGGGCAACTACCAGCTGGAGAAGCTGCTGGGCGAAGGGTCCATGGGCCGGGTCTTCCAGGCGCGGCACGTGCGGCTGGGGCGCCAGGTGGCGCTCAAGGTGCTCAAGCCGGAGCACGCGCGGGACAGCTCGTTCGTGCAGCGCTTCTTCCAGGAGGCGCGCACCGTCAATCAGATCAACCACGAGCACATCGTGGAGGTCTTCGACTTCGTGGACGAGTCGCCCGACGGGCACGTCTACTGCGTGATGGAGCTCCTGCGCGGGCAGAGCCTGGCGGCGCTCTTGAAGGAAGAGGGGCTGACGCTGGAGCGCGTGCAGCGCATGGGCGTGCAGGTGTGCGCGGCGCTGGGCGCGGCCCATCAGGTGGGCGTGGTGCACCGGGACATCAAGCCGGACAACCTCTTCATCACGCAGCGCTCCGGGCAGCGGGACTTCGTGAAGGTGTTGGACTTCGGCGTGGCGAAGCTCATCACCACTCAGACGGGCGTGAGCCTCACCGGCACGCTGGACGGGACCATCATCGGCACGCCCGCGTACATGGCGCCGGAGCAGGCCGCGGGGCTGCCGGTGGACGGGCGCGCGGACATCTACGCGGTGGGCAACATCCTCTACGAGATGCTCTCCGGCCACCCGCCCTTCCAGGCGTCTGCCTTCGGGCAGTTGGTGGTGCAGATCATCACCCAGCCGCCGCCGCCGCTGCCGTCGCACCTGCCGTCGGGCGAGCGCGTGCCGCCGGAGCTGGCGGCCCTGGTGATGCGCTGCCTGGCGAAGGAGCCGGAAGGACGGCCCCAGCAACTGGCGGAGGTCACCACGGCGCTGTTGATGATGCCCACCGCGCCGGCCCCGGAGCCGCGCACGGAGGCGCTGGTCGTGGAGGAGGCGGAGCGGCCCACCCTGCGCATGCGCGTGCCGGGCCTGCTGCGCTCCCGGCGGCTCCAGGTGTCCGTGGGGTTGGCGGCGCTCGCGCTGGTGTCCGGCATCACGACTTGGAAGGGGCTGCACTCGATGCGCGCCTCCCATGCCGGGCAGGCTCCGGTGGCGGTGGCGTCCGTCACGGAGTTGGCCGCCGAGGGGACGCCGGTGGCGGGCGCGGCGGATCCGGTGACGCTCACGGTGCACTCGTCGCCGCCGGGCGCGAAGGTGGTGCGCGTGGACACCGGCGAGGAGCTGGGCGTCACGCCGCTGACGAAGGCGCTGAGCCGGAAGGCCGTGCCGCCGCAGCTGCGCGTGGAGCTCACGGGCTACGTGCCACTGGAGCGGGCGGTGGAGCTGAAGCAGGATGCCGCCGCCGCGGAGCTGTCCGTGCCGCTCGTGAAGGCGAGCGCGGGGCCGCGTCGTGCCCCCGCGCGTGCGCCGGGCCGCAAGGGAGGAAGCCGGGATGCGGTCATTGATCCGTTCGCGTCGCAGTGAGCGCAAGGCCCTGAGCCTGGCACTCGCGCTCGCGCTCGGGACGCCGTTCCCGGCGGTGGCGGCGGAGACGACGGCGACCGCCGCGGACGACCCGGCGCGGGAGAAGTTCTCCGAGGGCAACCTGGCGTACGACCTGGGCGAGTTCGACCGGGCGCTCAAGGCCTTCAGCGAGGCGTACCGCCTCAAGCCGCTGCCCGCGTTCCTCTTCAACATCGCGCAGTGCCACCGGCAGCTGAACAACCCGTCGCGCGCGTCCTTCTTCTACCGGCGCTACCTGTCGCTGTCGCAGGGGGAGCCGGCCAACGCGGACGTGGTGCGCGAGCTCGTCGCGGAGATGGACGCGAAGGCGCGCGTCCAGGAGGAGCAGCGCCGGGAGCGCGAACGCTTCGCCAGGGACCGCGAGCTCCAGAAGGCGCGGGAGCAGGCGGCGCTGGCGGAGGCGCGCGCCAACGAGGCGAGGCTCGCCGCGAATCCGTCCGCCGCGCCGGAGAAGAACGGGGCCTCGGAAGCCCTGGCCATGCAGGTGCCGGACGCGTCCGTGAAGACGGAGGCGGGCGCCTCCAAGCCGTGGACGCGCCGCTGGTATGTCTGGGCGGGCGCGGGCGCGGTGGCGCTGCTCGCGGGCGGCGCGGTGTGGGTCGCCACGGCGCCGAATCCCCGGGACACGACGCTCGGCACCGTGGGGCGGTAGGCGGCTTCCAACGCCACCCGGACGTTCACGACACGCTTCCGCGGCGCGGGCGAGGCAGCCCGCGCGGGCCTCAGCGCGGTGGCGGCGCGGCGGCCTGCGCCAGCACCTGCGCGGCGATGCGGCCGATGCGCGCGTGGAACGACGGGGCGTCGTGGAAGGTGAGGCGCACGTCGCCCACCTTCAGCTCGTCGCCCGTGCTCAGGAGGCGCGGTTGTTCCGCCTCCAGCGCCTCGCCGTTCACCGTCACCGGCCGGGACTGCGCCAGCCGCTCCACCTTCCAGCCGCCGTCCGGCGCGGGGTGCAGGGCGAACTGCTCGCGCGACACCGTGGCGTCATTCACCACGAAGGTGTTGTGCGACGCGCGCCCCAGCTTCAGGGGGCCGCGGTCCGCCACCCCCATCAGCTCGAAGCACAGCGCGTCGCCCGCGGGCAGGCAGTCGCGCAGGTCCATCATGGGCAGCCGCGTGGCCGCCACGTTCTGCTCCTCGGGGACGTTCCATGCGCCCGCCTCCCACACCAGCCACGCGTGCGGGTACTTGGCGTTGAACTTCTCTTTGAGTGCCATGTGCTGCCGGATGAGCAGCGAGAGCAACAGGGCTCGCATGGCCCATTCATAACCCCATCCGCCGCTTTCGCGTCGCCCTGACGGCTTCCCAGGTGTCCACGAGTGGGCGAATGGGCCCACCCGAAAGGCTACAACCGGGCAACGACGGCCTTGGCCATCCGCTCCGCCGCGCCCTCGTCCATGGGCAGGAAGAGGCACGGCTCCGTCACCTCCACCTCCTGCAGCCGGGTGCGCCCTTCGTTGTCCGTGGCCACGTCCACGCGCGCGTACAGCAGCCGAGCGCCCCCGGACGCCTCCATCACCTCGTGCGCCAGCTGCTGCTCCGCCGCGTTGTCCGGCGTGAAGCCGTGCGGCTCCGCGAAGCCCCGGGGCGCGGTGGTCAGCGTGGGCGGGCGGCGCACCGCGTGGCTGAAGACGCCGTTGAAGAAGATGTACGAGCGCTCGCCCTCCGTCTCGAAGGCGCGCAGGTAGGGCTGCACCATCACGTCGCCCTCCTTCGCCAGCTCCGCCACCTTCGCGCTCGCGTCGTCCCACTGCTCGCGCCGGACGATGAAGACCTTGAGCCCGCCCGCCGCCACCGCGGGCTTGAGCACCACCGCGTCCCAGCCGCGCTCGCGCGCCGTCGCCGCCACATCCAGCGTCCCGCCGGGCGGCACCCAGACGGTGGGCGTCAGCGGCAGGCCGCGCGCCTCCAGCGTCTTCAGATAGCCCTTGTGCGTGTTCCATCGGAGCACGTCCGCCGGGTTGAACAGGCGCGTGACGCTGCCCACGCGGTCCGCCCAGGCGAGGAACTCCTCGCGGCGCAGGTGGCTGTCCCAGGCGTTGCGCACCACCGCCGCGCGGACGCGGCTCCAGTCCACGGAGGGGTCGTCCCAGATGACCGGCCGCGCGTCCAGGCCCAGCGCCCGCAGCGCGGGCACCAGCGGCGCGTCCAGCGGGTTCATCTGTGGCAGTCCGGCGTAGGTGATGACGGCGATGTCCAAGGCGGCGGGCTCCAGGCGACGGGAAACGCGCCGCGTTCTAACGCGCTCCCGTGCCCCGTGCAGCCACGCCCCGCGTCACGCCAGGCGCGCGAGGGATGGCTTCCCCACGGCCGCCGTCTCCACGGTCTCCTGCGTCCGCTGCTCTGTCAGCGCCTTCGCCTCGCGCGCCACCCGCCCCAGCTCTCCCTGGCCGTGAGGGAAGGGGGCCGCGGGGCCGTCCAGCGCCAGCAACTGCTGCCGCAGCGCCGCGCCGTTGGGCGTGCGCTTCTCCGGGTCCTTCTGGAGCAGCTGCATGACGATGAGGTCCAACGCCAGCGGCACCGCGGGGTTGAGCTGCGAGGGCGGGACGACCTCCTGGTCCACCGCCGCGCGCAGCAGCACCTCCTCCGAGTGGCCGCTCAGCGCGCGCCGGCCGGTGAGGGCTTCATGCAGCGTGAGCCCCAGGGCGAAGAGGTCCGCTCTCCCGTCGATGTCCTTGCCCATGGCCTGCTCCGGCGCCATGTAGCCCAGCTTGCCGCGCACGCTGCCGGCCACCGTGAGGTTCGCGCGCATCGCGTCCCGCGCGATGCCGAAGTCCGACAGCTTCACCTCGCCAATGCGAGACACCAGGATGTTGGGCGGGTTCAGGTCGCGGTGGACCAGCCGCAGGGGCACGCCGTCCGCGCTGGTGCGCCGGTGCAGGTAGTCCAGCGCGCCCGCCAGCTCCGCGGCCAGGAACGTCGCGGCGGACACGGGCAGCGGCCGGCGGTTCTGCGGCTTGAGCAGCGCGCTCAGGGGCAGCCCGTCCACGTACTCCATGGCCAGGAAGTAGGTGCCGCCGTGGCGGCCCAGGTCGAACACCTGGACGATGTTGGGGTGGTAGAGCGACGAGCACAGCTCCGCCTCGCGCCGGAACATGGTCACGAACGCCGCGTCGTCCGCGTACGACGGCAGGATGCGCTTCAAGGCCACCTGCTTCTCGAAGCCGCCCTCCGGCGAGTACGTGGCCCGGTACACCTCCGCCATGCCGCCCGCGCCCACGCGCTCATGCAGCACGTACTTGCCCATGACCTCCTGTTCGCGCAGCGCCGCGAGCGCGCTCCGCGTGCGCTCCAGGAAGTGCCGCGCCAGCGTCGCCGTCAGCGCGCCGGTGGCCACGAAGAAGAACGCGCGCACGCAGATGAACAGCGGCCCCAGCGTGACGAGCGGCTCCTCTGGCAACAGCGGCCGCACGAAGCCGAAGTAGAGCCCCAGGTACTCCGCCGCCACCAGCGCGCCCGCGGCCAGCCCCAGGCGCGGGTTGCTGCGCAGGCCCGCCAGCGTCACCAGCGTGCCCCAGATGACCAGCGTGGGCGCGGTGAGCGCGTAGACGGGGCCCTTGAAGTGCAGGTCGAACGCCAGCACCACCGCCGGGATGCTCACTTCAATGAAGACGTTCAGCCACGGGATGGCCGGGTGGAACGCGCCGGAGCGCAACACCCACCACATGCAGCCGTAATAGCCCGACAGCACCGCGGACAGCCCCATCAGCGCCAGCGTCAGGTCCCAGCCCATCGCGGGCCCCAGCGCCGCGGCCACCACCACGCAGATGGCGGACAGGATGCTCATGAAGCGCGCCACGGACAGCTCCCGGGCCTGCGCGTCCCGCCGCAGATGCGAGTCCAGGAAGCGCGACACGGTGCTGGATGGATTCCGGGTAATCATGTCCCCCCACTCTAGAACGTGGCAGGACGCGTCATCCGCCTGCTCCCCCACACGTTGGGTGTGCTCCTACCATACCTTCCGCCACACGGAAGGCCCTTGGAGCCCCACGAAGTGGACTTCAGGGGTCAGGTATCGCTGAAATGTTGCACCCCCGTCCCAGGCGGCATGCGAGGCACGGGGGGCTTTCCTCGTCGCACCCGTTCTTTCTTCACGGCACTGCCTTCGGGCAGGAGGCTTCATGCGCAGCTCCCCCCGTTTATTGCTGGCCGCCCTGGGCGCGGTCCTTCTGTTGGGCAGTGCCTGCAGTTCAGATCCAGAGGTCAATGCGGTCTGTGGTGACGGAAAGAGGGAAGGCGCCGAGCAGTGCGATGACGGCAACACCCAGGGTGGAGACGGGTGCGAAGCGAACTGCACCCTCCCGGGTACGAAGTGTGGTGACGGCGTCAAGGCACCCACGGAGGCGTGCGACGACGGCAACACCACGGGTGGAGACGGGTGTGAGGCGGACTGTACCGTCACGACCACCCAGACGGTTCAGTGTTGGGCCACGCCTCCCGCGCCGCTGGCGAACGGCGCCACCTGTGAGGTGACGAAGGCGGGCACGGCGGGCAAGCTCTTCACGGGCATCGTGCTCAAGGACGGCCAGACGCTGGTGGGCGGCCAGGTGCTGGTGGACGCCCAGGGCGTCATCACCTGCTCCGAGTGTGACTGCTCGAAGGCGGCCGGCGCCGCGGAGGCCACGGTGGTGACGTGCCCCACGGGCGTCATCTCCCCGGGACTCATCAACCCGCACGACCACATCACCTACCCGGGCTCGCCGCTGGCGGGCACCAGCGTGGAGCGCTACGAGCACCGCCACGACTGGCGCACGGGCAAGAACAATCACACCGCGCTGGACAACAAGGCCAACCCGAAGGCGGACGCGATCCGCTGGTCGGAATTGCGCCAGGTGATGGCGGGCACCACCTCCATCGCGGGCGCGGGCGGGCAGCTCGGTTTCCTGCGCAACCTGGACGTGTCCGCCGCCGCTCAGCAGGAGGGCCTGGCCGAGCCGTACGCGGACTCGGACACCTTCCCGCTGGGTGACAGCAACGGCACCACGCTGACGGATTCCTGCTCCTACTCCTCGTTCCCGTCCTCGGCGACCATCACCGGCCGCACGTCCGCGTACCTGCCGCACATCGCGGAGGGCATCGCGTCCACGGCGCAGAACGAGTTCCGCTGCCTGTCCACGGGCGCCGGCAACGTGCTGTTCCCGCGCTCGGCCATCATCCACGGCGTGGGCCTCACCGCGGTGGAGATTTCGCAGATGGTGGCGCACGGCACGGGCCTGGTCTGGTCGCCGCGCTCCAACATCTCGCTGTACGGCGACACGGCGATGGTGACGACCTACAAGCGGATGGGCGCCTCCATCTCCCTGGGGACCGACTGGATCCGCTCCGGCTCCATGAACATCCTGCGCGAGCTGGCCTGCGCGGACCACCTCAACACCACGCGCTACGCCAACACCTTCACGGACGAGGACCTGTGGCGCATGGTCACGGCCAACGCCGCGGACGTGGTGGACGTCTATGAGCGCGTGGGCCGCATCGCCCCGGGCAAGATGGCGGACCTGGCCATCTTCCGCGTGGGCGCGAACGCTGCCTCGCCGTTCCGCGCGGTCATCACCGCGCAGCCGCAGGACGTGGTGCTGACGGTGCGCGGCGGCAAGCCGCTCTTCGGTGACCAGGCGCTGGTGGACGGCCTCAAGGGCACGGACGCCTGTGACGCGCTGGACGTGTGCGGCACCCAGAAGGCCGCGTGCGTGAAGTCGGAGATTGGCAAGACGCTGGCGGAGTTCCAGGGCTCCCCGGACACCCAGGGCCTCTACCCGCTGTTCGCGTGCGGCACCCCGCAGAACGAGCCCACCTGCGAGCCTTCTCGCAGCGCAGTGAACACCAGCTTCCCGGCGGCCGCCGTCAACGGCTCCACTGTCTACACGGGCGTGTCGAGCGCGGCGGACGCGGACGCGGACGGCATCGAGGATTCCATCGACAACTGCCCCGCCATCTTCAACCCCGTGCGTCCCATGGACAACGGGCGGCAGCTGGACACGGATGGCGACGGCGTGGGTGACGCGTGTGACCCGTGCCCCCTGGAGGCCGGCACCACCGCGTGCCAGGCCTTCCGCGGCGATGACGACGACCACGACGGCGTGGCCACCTGGAAGGACAACTGCCCCTTCGTGGCCAACGCGGACCAGAAGGACACGGACGGCGACGGCAAGGGCGACCTGTGCGACGGCTGCCCGAATGACGCGGCCACGTGCTCGGTCGCGGACCCCTCCGACTTCGACTACGACGGCATCACCAGCGCCACCGACAACTGCCCGCTCGTGGCCAACCCGGACCAGAAGGACACGGACGGCGACGGCGTGGGCGATGCGTGCGACGCGTGCCCGGTGGCCAACCCCGCCGGCGCCGCGTGCGCCACCACCGTCTACGACGTGAAGGTGACGCCCCGCTTCGGCAACCAGTCGCTGGTGGGCTCCAAGGTGGCGGTGGACGACGTGGTGGTGACCGCGGTGGATGCGAAGGCGGCCAATGGCTACTGGGTGCAGGTGGCGAACTACCCGGCGGGCAAGGGCGCGGAGAACTCCGGCCTCTTCATCTACAGCCCCAAGGCCGACGTCGCGGTGGGCGACAACATCCGCGTGGAGGGCCTGCTGAAGGACTACTTCGGCCTGCTGGAGGTGACTGACGGCAAGGTGACGAAGCACAGCGCGGCCAACCCGCTGCCGGCTCCGGTGGTGGTGCGCACGGAGGACATCCGCACCAATGGCCCGAAGGCGAAGGCGCTGGAGGGCGCGCTGGTGGAGGTCCGCAACGTCTTCACCACCCGCCTGGAGAACACCAACCGCGAGTTCATCGTGGACGAGAACAAGGCCGGCACTCCGGCGTCCTCGGGCCTGATGGTGGACGACCAGGCCTTCGCCTATCCCACGCAGGTGCTGGGCACGGAGTACATCACGCTGCGCGGCGTGCTCACGTTCGGCTTCAGCGACCACAAGGTCCTGCCCCGGAGCGCGGCCGACATGGTCATCCCGCTGCCGCCCCTGCCGGCGCTGACGGCCTTCGCGTCCGGCGGCTTCGCGCGCGTGGGCGGCACCCAGGCGATTCCGCAGCCCCTCACCGTGACGATGGCGAACGCCTACCCGGTGGACGTCACCGTGACCATTTCCTCCAGCGACGCGGCGGCCCTGTCCGCGGTGGGCGGGCAGATGGTGATTCCGGCCGGCCAGACGAGCGCCACGGTTGCGCTGGACGCGAAGGCGGCGGCGGCCTCGGTGACCCTCACCGCGACGCTGGGCACGTCCAGCCTGACGACCGCGCTGCGCGTGCTGGGGGCGGGCGAGTCGGTCATCGCCACGGACCTCACCCCGGCGACGGCGGCGGTGGCGCCCGGCGGCACCTTGCGCTTCACCGTGACGTTCGACCGGCCGGTGCCGGAGGGAACGACGCTGAACGCGACCGTGTCGCCCGCGGGCTTCGGCACCATCACGGCCGAGAACGTGACGGCGGACGCGCTGACGGCGACCTTCGACCTGACCGTGGATGAGAGCAGCACCGGGACCGGCATGGTGGCGGCGGGCGGGCTGGGCGCCACGGTGAACGTCATTACGGATGTGCCGCGGCTTGCATCGCTCACCCCGTCCCCCGCCACGGTGAACGCGGGCGCGCAGCAGGTGTTCACGGTGACGCTGGCGTCCATTCCGGTCGAGCCCGTGCAGGTGCTGCTGGCGCTGACCTCGCCGGCCACGCCCTTCGGCGCGCTGTCCGCCACGTCGGTGACGGTGGGCGCGGGCGAGACGACGGCGACGGTGACGTTCACCGCCGCCGCGGAGGGAGAGGGGACGGGCGCGGTGTCCGCCTCGCTCAACGGCATCACGCGCTCGGCGCAGCTGACCGTGCTGCCTCCTCCCGCGAAGCTCGCCAGCGTCACGCCGGGCACGGCGACGGTGACGGTGGGCACGACGCAGACGTTCACCGTCACGCTGGACCGCAAGGCCCCCGCGGGCGGCGCGGCCGTGGATGTGGCGTTCAGGCCCGCGGAGCTGGGCTCGCTGGCGGCCACGACGGTGACGGTGCCGGAAGGTCAGACGACCGCCACGGTCGTCTTCACCGCCACCGAGGCCACGGGCGAAGGCCAGCTCACCGCGTCCTACCAGGGCGTGACGAAGGAGGCGGCCGTGACGGTGGCCGCGCCCCAGGGCCATGTGGTCATCAGCGAGCTGGCCCCCGGGGGCCCGGGTGGCGCGGACGACGAGTTCGTCGAGCTCTACAACCCGACCAATGCGGAAGTGGATATCGGCGGCTGGAGGCTGCAGTACATGAAGGCAACCACCGGCACGTCCTATTCGGGCAACTTCGAGATTCCCGCTGGCTCGAAGATCGCGGCGCATGGCTTCTTCCTTGTGACGAACGCCAAGTACGTCGGCTCCGTGACGAGTAACGCGAGCTGGGGCTCGGCCTTCTCCATGGCGGCCGCGGGCGGGCACATCCGCATCGGGCCCTCGACGCTCGGCACGGGCGCTTCGGAGACGGCGGTGGACAAGGTCGGCTACGGGACCGCGGACCAGGCGGAAGGCAAGAGCCCCGTCCCCGGGACCATCGCCAACGGCGGCAGCGTGGAGCGCAAGGCCCGGGCGTCGTCCACCGCCGCGACCATGGGCGTGGGCGGCGCGGACGAGCTCGCTGGCAACGGCCAGGACTCCGACGACAACGCGGCGGACTTCGTGCAGCGCACGGCGCGTCAGCCGCAGAACGCGTCGAGCCCCACCGAGATGCCGTAGTCCCGGCATCCCGCCCCGCTCCCCTCACCGGGGGGAGCGGGGACTGAAGCCTCCCTGAAATGAAAAACGCCCGGTCCCCTCACATGGGGGACCGGGCGTCTGTTCTTCCGGGCCGCCCGGCCCGGTGGGGTCAGCGCATCAGCCCATGGGGCCGCGCACGTGGAGGCCGCCGGAGAGGATCTGATCCAGCGACGCCATCAGCGGGTCGTAGTTCACGGCGGCGCGGAACAGGTTGTGGTGCAGCAGGATGCCCAGGTAGCCGCCCATCATCGTGTGGGCCATGTGCAGCGGGTCCACCTCCTGGCGGAACTCATTGCGCTTCTGGCCGAAGCGGATCATCCCCGCCAGCACCGCCACGTAGAGGGAAATCTTGTCGCGCAGCGCCTCCGCCACGCGGTCGTTGGACTCCGCGGACTCGGCGGACAGCATCCCGAAGAAGATGCCGTATTCGCGGTGGTAGCGCAGGAACTGCGACGTGCGCGACACCACGAACACCAGCTGCTCCCGGCCGGACAAGATGCGGCGCTCGGCGAGCAGCGGCGCGAACTCCATCAGGTAGCGCTGATGCAATTCATCGATGGCCGCCAGGAGCAGGTCTTCCTTTGTAGGAAAATGCCAGTAAAGCGCGCCCGGCGTCATCCGGATGGCTTTCGCCAGGTCCGACATCGTCGTCGACAGGTAGCCCCGCCGAGCGAACAAATTGATGGCGGCCTCCAGGATTTCGACCCGCGTTCGCGCGGCCCGCTCCTGTTTGATTTCGCGCTTCGCTGGTTCCTTGCTCATTTCCGGGTAAATCTACACCTCACGCCAGGAGCGTCACCTTAACGATTTCAGACGGCGCGGCGACGCGAAGGGGTGGGCCCCAGAAACCGGTGCCCCGGCTGACATAGAGGTGGTTGTCGCCTTCCTGGAAGAGGCCGGCGTCGTGCTTCCAGATGGCGGAGACGGCGACGGTGAACGGGAAGAACTGCCCGCCGTGAGTGTGTCCGGACAGTTGCAAGCCCATGCCCGCCTTCGCGGCGACATCCCAATTGGATGGTTGGTGTGCGAGCAGCACCGCGGCGTGGTCCGGATTCCGGCCCTGGAGGGCGGCGTCCAGGTTGTAGCCCTTGGGCCCGTTGCGCATGGACCAGTCGTCCACGCCCACCAGGTCGAACGCGCCGCCCGCGTCGCCAATCGTCACGTGACGATTGCGCAACACGGTGACGCCCAGGCCGGTGAGCGCGTCCGCCCAGGTGCTGGCGTTCCAGTAGTACTCGTGGTTGCCGGTGATGAAGTGCGTGCCCGCGCGCGCCTGGAGGTTCTGGAGCGCGGCGACGGAGTGGCGCAGGTCCGCCACCGTGCCGTCCACCAGGTCGCCGGTGATGGCGACCAGGTCCGGCTTGAGCGCGTTGGCCCGCCGCACCAGCTCGTCCATGAAGCGCCGCTGGATGACGGGGCCCACGTGGATGTCGCTCATGTGGACGAGGGTGAAGCCATCCAGCGCCTTGGGCAGGCCGGGCAGCCGCACCGCGACCTCGTTGACCACGGGCGGATGGAAGGCGCTCCACATGCCGTAGCCGGTGAGGCCGCCCGCCGCGAGCACCGCGCCGCCCGCGGTGGCCCGCGAGAGGAACAACCGGCGCGCTTCGTCCACGGGGGGCACGGCGGGAGGCGGGGGCGGCACGGTGACGGCCAGGTCCGACAGGGACGGCGGCGTGGCGGGGTCCGGCGCGGGCGTGGCGAGCGGCGCGGCGACGCCCCGGTGGCCACGCGTGCGCGCCACGAGCCAGCGCACCGCGCCCAGCAGCGCCAGGGAGAGCAGCAGGTAGACGGCGACGCCCATCCACGTCCACGCGGCCACGGCGACGATGAACGCGGAGGGGATGATGCGCGTCACCACCCAGGACAGCAGCAGCGGCACGCACAGCGCCGTCAGCAGCACCTTGCCGGCGGTGCGCCAGGCGCGGTTCGTGGACGTGTCGCGGAAGAGGCGCCGGTACAGGTAGACGTGGACGTAGACCGACGCGACGCTGACGAGGAGGATGAACAGGATGATGCGCAACGGGCTTTCCACCATGGGAGGCCCATCCTCGCGCGCACGCGCCACGGCGCAACCGGCATGCGCGTGAAGAAGCGTGAAGCGGCAAGGGAACTCCGAGCCTGGAGCCTGGAGCCTGGGAGCCCGGCTGCTGGCTACTTGCTGCGGGTGCCCAGCGCGGCGCCGATCTGCTGCCACTCCTGGGCGTAGGTGCCACGGGAGAAGGCGCGCAGGTCGTCGCCGGTCACCGTGCCGCGGGAGAGCGCCGTGTCGAGCGCCTTCACGATGGCGTTCTTGTGCGGCTGCTCCACGTACGGGTTGTCCTCGCGGAAGACCTCGCCGAAGAGCGACTCCAGGCGGCCGTCCTGCTTCAGCCGCTCCACGATGCGGTTCTGCGACACGGGCGCGTCCGCGTGCGCGTGCAGCATGGCGGAGGCGATGCCGCTCTGCGCATCCGCGTCCGGGAACTCCTCCAGGAGCCCCAGCTCCATGTCCGCCTGGGCGATGGACTCCGCGTCCGCCGGCGAGGGCGGGGCCTTCACGGCCTGGGTCTGCGGAGGCGTGGGGCGCCCGGTGGTGGGGCGCGCGGGCTCGAAGTCGCTGCGGCCCTGGAAGGAGCGCACGTTGGGGTTGGCGGGCGTCCGGCCCTGGGCTCCCGGCTTGCTGTCGCGCGTGACGTCGCTCCGCTCGGACCGCTCGAACTCCGAGCGCTTCGGGGGAATGGACGGGCGATTGCCACCATCGACGCGAGACATGAGGGGACTCCAGGCGCGGGGGAAGGCCCGTCGCGGTACTCGCTCCGGGTTGCGCACCTACATCTGTTATCGGGCCGTCCTTCCCCAGGGTTGCGTAGCCCCCCAGTCCACAGGCCCTGTCCGGCCGCCCGCATGCCGCGTCAGAGCCCCCTCTCAATCCTGGATCATCCGGCCTTGGCCGCCTTCCTTCCCGGCCAACCCCTTGATTCCAGGGGGCTTTCATCCCGGACGGAAATCCGGCGCTTCGCCGCGATGCGTCACCCAGGGGTCGAGAAGATTTCTTCAAGGCCGGCCGGGAGGCTGGTCTGCCACGCGGGGTAATTATGGCCCCCGCTGTAGGTCCGGTACATGGCGCGGTGCCCGGCCGCCTGGAGGAGGGGCAGGAGGCGCTGGTTGCCGTCCTGGAGGCCCTCGAAGCGGCCGCAGTCCATCCAGACATGGAGGGGCGGCTGGGCGGTGCGCCGGGCCAGGTCGAAGACGACCATGTCGGTGCCTTCGATGGAGAAGGCGCCGGACTGGGACAGGACGCGGCCGAAGACGTGCGGCAGGCGTTGGGCCACGTAGAGCGCCATGAGGCCGCCCAGCGACGAGCCCAGCACCGCGTGCGCGCCCGGGGTGCGCTGCTCATCCACCAGCGACAGGTGCTCGCGGGCCAGGGGGAGCACGTGCTGGTGCAGGAAGGCGACGGTGGCCTCGCTGCACGCGTACTCGAGGGTGCGGGCCGGGCCGCCGTTGGCCACGAAGGCCATGGCCACCGGGCGCATGCGGCCCGCGGCGATCAGGTTGTCCACCACCACGGGCAGCTGGACGCGCTGGAGGTAGTCGTCGCCGTCCAGCACCACCACGAGCGGCACGGGTCCTTTCACGGGCGGCGCGTAGAGGGCCACCGCGCGCTTCTTGCCCACGGCGCACTCGTGCGTCGCCAGCTGGTGCCGTGTCACGCGGCCCCTGGGCACGTTCCGGATGCGCTTGCCCAGCGGCGTCGCTTCGCCCTTCGGCATCCAGAAGCAGTGGTTGAAGTCGCCGAAGCCGTTGTCGGAGCGGCGCGGGTTGAAGGCGTCGCGCACGCGGCGGCCCTTCGCGTCCTGGAGCGCGTATTCGACGTAGGCGTCCTCGGGCAGCGCCAGCGAGCGCGCCCACAGCCCCTTGCCCACGCGCTCCAGCGGCAGGGGCGTGCCGCGCCAGTCCTGGAAGTCTCCCTGGAGGAAGACCTGCCGGGGGCCCTTCCACACGAAGGTGGCGGTGTCTCCGTCGATGAGCGGCGTGCCCTCTTTGCGTGCGCGGGCTTCCAGCGTCCGGGTGTCGTCCATGCGTGGCGCGCACTGTATGCACTGCGCCTGGAGCCTGGGATGGGGAGCGTGGCTGACGTGGATCCGCGTCCACCCGCGGACATCACGCTTGCGGCCGCTCAGGGCGACAGCAGGTCGCGCAGCGCTCCGGTCAGGTCGGGGTAGCGGAACTGGAAGCCCGCCTCCAGCGCGCGCCGGGGCATCACCCGCTGGCCCTCCAGCGCCACGCGCGCCATCTCCCCGAAGCGCGCCTTGAGGACCAACCCCGGCACCGACAGCGCCGCGGGCCGCTCCAGCACCGCGCCCAGCATGTGCGCGAAGGTCGCGTTGGTGACGGGCTCCGGTGATGTGGCGTTCACCGGGCCGGACATCGCGGCGTGCTCCAGCGCGAAGCGCATCAACTGGAAGAGGTCTTCTCTGTGCACCCAGCTGACGTACTGCTGGCCGTTGCCCACCTTCGCGCCCGCGCCCATGCGGAACACCGGCAGCATCCGGTGCAGCACGCCGCCCGCCGGGTGCAGCACCACGCCGATGCGCAGGCGCACGGTGCGGATGCCCGCTTCCTCCGCGCGCAGGGCTTGCGCTTCCCAGTCCTGGCACACGTGGGCGAGGAAGTCGTCGCCGGGCGGGTCCTCCTCCGTGAGCGTCTGTCCCGCCCGGGCGCCGCCGTAGAAGCCCACCGCCGACGCGCAGACGAAGTGCCGCACGCTGCCTGCCTGCTTCATCGCCTCCACCAGCACGCGCGTGCCCTCCACGCGGCTGAGGTGGATGCGGTGCTTCGCTTCATGCGTCCAACGTTGGTCCACCGGCTCCCCGGCCAGGTGCACCACGCCTTCCGCGCCCGCGAGCGCGTCCGGCGACAGCGGCGTGCTCCCATCGAAATAGGAGCCCGTGACTCCGGCGGGCAGCCGGCCGAGCGCGTGTTCCACGTTCCGGCTGAGCACGTGCACCGTGTGGCCGGCCTCCAACAAACCTTGGACAAGGCCTGGACCGAGGAAGCCGGTGGCGCCCGTGCAGGTCACCCTCAAGGGTGGGCCTCCTTTTCTCGGTCAGCGGTCAGGTCCTGGCCCACCAGCTCACTCAGGGCGGTGAAGAAGCGGGCCTGCTCCTCCGGCTTCATGCGCCCGGAGTGGCGGTAGACCGGCGCGCCCTCCGCGTCCAGCAGCATCACGGTGGACGTCTTGGTGGGCAGCTTCAAGGGCTCCTGGCCCAGGGTGCCCTTCAGGTCCACCAGGATGGGCACGCCAGCCTTCTTCTCCTCGTCACGCACGTACGACAGGGCGATCCCCCGCGCGGGAAAGAAGTCGTATTTCTCCAGATTGGCCACCGCGACCACGAACGCACTCTGCAGAAGGCCGCGCTCGCGTCCCCGGGTGAACAGCTCCGCCTTCAGGGGGGCGTTGAGTGTCGTGGAGTCCTTGTCCTCGTAGAAGAGGATGACGGGTTTCCCACGCCAGCGGGCCAGCTGAACCCTCTCTCCGCTGCTGGTGCTTAACGTCGCGTCCACGGGCTCTGGATCCGGGGCGGCGCCACCCGCGCTCCCCGCCGCCAGGGTCACCGTCAACGCGCCTGCGATCCACGCCTTCATCAGGGAGCCTCCGTGTACAAGGTTTTTGAAAACCTTAGACATAGCCTTGACAATCTCTGGACGCAAACGCTACCTCTAGGTGAGAAGGCTGCCGCCGTGCTCCCGACTTCGGAGATTCGCTGTATGGCCACCCTGCTTCCCAACGTGCAGCAGACCTCCGCCGGAGCAGCACACCCTGAACAAGCCTGGTTGCAGCTCGTGCAGGCGCAGGTGGAGGCCGCGCTCGCGCAGCTGTTCGAGCTGCCGGACGAGCAGGCCCTGGACGCACGTTGGACACACGCGGCGGCGCAGGCGAGGGCCTATGCGCTGCGGCCGGCGAAGCGGCTGAGGCCGGCGCTGGTTCTGGCGGGGCACGGGCTGGCGCGTGGGAGCACCTCGGTGCCGCCGGGGCTGTGGCGCTTCGCCGCGGGGCTGGAGCTCTTGCACACGTTCCTGCTCATCCACGACGACGTGGCGGATCAGGCGGAGCTGCGGCGGGGCGGGCCGGTGCTGCACCGGATGCTGGCTCCGGGTCGTCCGGGCGAGGACCTGGCGGTGGTGATGGGGGACCACCTCTTCGCGCGCTCGCTGGAGGCGATGCTGGAGTCGGGGTTGACGGGAGCGTCGAGCGTGGCGCGCTACTACCTGGGCGTGTGCCGGCACACGGCGGCGGGGCAGTACCTGGACCTGGACCTGGCGCGCGTGCCGCTGGCGGAGATGACGCTCTTCCAGACGCTGCGCGTGGCGCACCTCAAGACGGCGCGCTACGGCTTCTGCGCCCCGCTGGTGTGCGGCGCGATGCTGGGCGGCGCGGACGCGGGGCTGTTGGAGGGCCTGGAGCGGGTGGGGCGCTCGGTGGGGCTCGCGTACCAGCTGCGCGACGACCTCATCGGTCTGTTCGGCGACGCGGCCGTGGCGGGCAAGGCATCCGACGGCGACTTCGTGCAGGCCAAGCGCACCTTCCCGGTGGTGGCCGCGTACGTGCGCGCCACGCCCGAGGGCCGCGAGGAATTGGAGCAGCTGTGGGCGCTGCCGGTGGAGTGCAAGGACGACGCGGCGCTCGCCCGTGCGCGGGAGCTGGTGGAGCACTTCGGCGGCCGTGCGGCGTGTGAGCGCGCGGTGGAGCGGGCGTCGCGTTCGGCGCGGCGGAGCCTGCAGGCGCTGCCCAACCCCCATGGCCTGAGGGATTTGCTGGATGCCCTCATCACCCGGCTGTCGCGTCGCGCTTCCTGAGGACACCGTCATGAGCGCACAGGGCAAGCGGGTGGTGGT
>NZ_RAWR01000222.1:0-17464 GCF_003986945.1 Corallococcus sp. AB018
CGGCGGAGCGGCCGGCGGCGTCGGAGGACGCGGCGGGGTGGCGCCCGGACGCACCGTGGGACGCGTCACCGCCTGGGGACGGGCCACGGCGGGGCGTTCGGACGGCAGCCGGCCCGGTTCCACGTCTCCCATGTCCACGCGGCCGCGGAAGCTGGCCCCGTCCACGATGATGACGCGGGGGGCGCGGATGTCGCCCACCATGCGGCCTTCGCGGGTGAGCTCCACGCTCTCCGTGGCGTTGATGTTGCCCACCACCACGCCGCTGACGATGGCGTTTCTCACCGCCACGTTGGCCTTCACCACGCCGGACGGCTCCACGATGAGGGTGCGGCTGAGGGTGAGTTCACCCTCGACGCGCCCGCGGACCGTGAGGTCCTCGTCACCCGTGAGCCGACCGCTGATGAGGATGGAGGGCCCCACCACGGTGTTGTCGACGGCGTTGCCTGCAAGATCCTTCGCGGTCGCCACGGATCAGCGCTCCTTCATGTCCATGTCGACGTTGCCCTTGAAGGAGGCACCATCGGCGATGAGGATGCGCGGGGCCTTGATGTCGCCCACCACGCGGCAGTCCGTCTTCAGCTCGACCTTGTCGGTGGCGGCGATGTTGCCCGTCACGCGGCCGGCGATCTCCACGTTCTGCGTCTCGATGTCCGCCTCGACGACGCCCGAGCCCTCCACGTAGAGGCTCTCCTTGAGGGAGATCTTCCCCTTCACGGTGCCCTGGATGACCAGGTCCTCGTCCCCGGAAATCTCCCCGTCGATGACGATGCTCGAGCCAATGATCGTATTCGCCATGAGTGTTGTCCGCCTTCTCGAAGCTGTGCGCCTGGGGGGCCGTGGGTCGGTCCCCGGTGGATGCTAGATGTCGTCCGGCAACTTCACGTCCATCTCGATGGAGCCGTTGAACACGGCACCATCCTCGATGACGACCCGTGGAGCCTTGATGTCGCCGGCCACCTTCGCCGAGGCGTTGATGGCCACGCGCGTGGAGGCGTCGATGTTGCCGCTCGCCTCGCCGTTGATGGTCAGTTCCTCGGCGCGGATGTCCGCCTGCACCTTCCCGGTGCCTTCGATGGTGAGGTGGTTCTTCAGGGCGATCTGCCCCTCCACGCGTCCTTCGATGACCAGGTCCCCTCCGCCCGTGAGGTTGCCCCTGATGACGATGCCCTTGCCAATGATGCCCGTTTCACCCTGTGCCATGAGGTGATCCTCGCCAGCGCCTGCTCCGTCGGGAGCGGGGCGACCTGATTATGTCAGAGATGCGCGGAGATCCAGCCGGAGATGTCCTGGAACACCGTCGCGCGGTCCCGCTCGTTGAGCGGCTCGTGCCGCATGCCGGGGTACTCCTTGAACTTCTTGTCCGCCGTCCCCGCCGCCTCGAAGAAGGCCCGCGCCGCCGCCGGCAGCGCCACCCCGTCCTCCTGGCCGCACAGCACGAACAGCGGCACTTGAATCTTCGGCGCCAGCCCGAGCGTCTGCGCCTGGGCAGCCGTCGACTCCACGAACCAGCGGGGCGTGGCGAAGGGCACGTAGAGCGGGTCCGCCCCGACTGCCTTCTGGATGTCCGGGTCGGTGCTGAGCATCTCCGGGGCCAGGCCCGAGGGGACCTTCATCCACGGCACCAGGGTGCCCACCATGCGCGCGGCGAGCACCTTCGCGGCCGGCGGGCTGATGGCCAGCTTGAGGTAGGGCGCGGAGAGGATGGCGCCGGAGAGGCCTTCCAGTCTCCCGGTCAGGGCGTGCGCGGCCATCAGGCCGCCGTGGCTGTGGGCGAGCAGGAAGATCTTCTCGTTGCCCGCGGCCTTGCGCACGCGCTGCCAGAAGCCGTCCAGGTCGTCGAGGAACTCGGTCCACTTCGCGGCGTAGGCGCGCCGTCCGTCCGCGCGGCCGTGGCCCCGGTAGTCGAAGCCGTGCACGGCGAAGCCGTCCTGCACCAGCGCGTCGATGACGGGCCGGTAGCGGCCGATGTGGTCGCCGTAGCCATGGACGATGGCGACGTGCGCGCGCGGGGGCGCGTCCGGCAGGTCGAGCGTCCAGAACAGCCGGGTGTTGTCCTTCCCGGTGAAGAAGCCTTCGTCGTGGCGGGCCATGAGCCCGGGACCTTAGCGGCCCGGCGCGGTCGAGGGTAGCGCCTTCAACTTGCGCTCCAGGGTGGTGCGCTGGTCCGCGGGCTCGGCGGCCTCCGGCTCCAGCGTCAGCACCTCCAGCGCGCGCGTCCAGGTCCGGACGGCCTCCGGGGCGCGGCCCGCCTTGAGGTACGCGTCCCCCAGGTGCTCCAGGATGGCGGGGTCGTCCGGGGCCAGCTCCACCGCGCGCTCCAGGACCTCCACGGCCTTCTTCGCGTCGCCGCGCTGGAAGAGGACCCACCCCAGCGAGTCCACGTAGGCCCCGTTGTCCGGCCGGAGCGCCAGCGCGCGGCGCACCAGCCGCTCCGCCTCGTCCAGGTCCCGGCCCCGCTGCGCCATCACGTAACCCATGAAGTTCAGCGCGGCGGAATGGTCCGGCTTCAACGCGAGCACCGCCCGCATGCGAGACAGCGCCCCCGCCACGTCGCCCTGGCGCTCCAGCAGGGTGGCCAGGGCGAACTGCAGGTCCTGGCTCCTCGGCGCCTTCGCGACGGCGTCCCTCAAGAGCGCGAGCGCGTCCGGAGCCCGGCCCTGGCGCTCCAGCAGGGTGGCCAGCGCGTCGTATGCCAGCGCCCCGCCCTCCCCCGCCAGCGCCTCGCGCAGCACGCCTTCCGCTCGCGTCGCGTCCCCGCCGCGCTCCAGCGCCCGGGCGTAGCCGACGTGTACCTCCACGTCGTCGGGCGCTTCCGACATGGCCATGCGGTAGAGCACCAGCGCGCGCGGGTGGTCCCCCACCAGCGACAGACAGCGGGCCTGGCGCACGCGGGCGTCGGGGAACACCTCCGAGTCCGGGGGCACGCTCGCGAAGTCCGCGGCGGCGACGGAGAAGCGGCGGGTGCGCTCCGCGACCAGGCCGGCGTAGTACGCGAGGCGGGGCTCGTCCGGCGCGTCCTTGCGCGCGGCGTCCAGCACCTCCTTCGCGGCGGCGGGCTCTCCGGAGGCCAGGTAGCTGAAGGCCACCCGCACGGCCAGCTCCGGCGACGCGGAGAGCGACAGCAGCCGGTCGAAGTAAGCCCGCGCCCGGGTCGCCGACCCGCCCTTCAGCGCGGCACGGCCCGCGGACAGCAGCACCTCGCGGCTGTCCGGATCCGCCTCCAGCGCGCGGGCCAGCGCGTCCTCCGCCTCCTTCGGACGGCCGGAGTCCTCGTAGAGACGGGCCAGCGTGGACCACACCTCCACGTCACCCGGGTCGCGCTCGGAGGCCTTCGCGAGCAGGCGCTCGGCGCGGGCCGCGTCGCCGCGCTCGGCCAGCACGAGCCCCAGCCGCCGGTAGCCGGAGGCCTCTCCCGGCAGCGCGTGGGCCAGCGACTCCACCACCTTCACCGCATCGTCGGGGGCCTTCGCGTCCAGGTACAGCTGCGACAGGACGAGGTACGCCTCCGGCTCGCGGGGACGCAGGGCCACCGCGCGGCGCAGGTGCTGCTTCGCGCGCGCCGTGCGGCCGGACTCCAGCAACACCCGGCCCAGGAGCACGTGGGCGGCGTAGTGCGTGGGGGCCTTCTCCACGGCCCGGCGAAGTTCGCGCTCGGCGCGCTCCAGGTCACCCAGGCGCGCGTACTCCTCGCCCAGCTGGGTGAGGAGGGTCGGGTTGCCGTCGTCGGTGGCGAGCGCCAGCCGCAGCTCGTCCACCGAGGCCCGGTGGTTGCCCTCCAGGTGCATCAGCCGCGCCTGGAGGTAGTGCGCGTAGCTGGCGGACGACGCGGACGGCTCGTCGTCGCGGTCGCTCGAATCCATGGCCTCGCGCATCGCCTCGCGGTCGACGTGCGGAGCCGGGGCCTTCCTCGCGGGCGCGGCCCCCGAACCTCCGGCGGCCAGCGCGAGGCACATCACGGCGGCACGGCTGAGGAGCGGGAGCGGGCGCACGCGGGCTAGTGGACCTCGGGAGGCGGCGCCCCCAGCTTCTCCAGCAGCTTCTCCACCGGATCGCTGTCCTGGCTGACGTCCGCCATGGCGGCCCGGTACTCGATGGAGGTCACGTTCTCCACGTCCGGCATCAGGCGGTTGATGACCGTGCGCGCCGCGTCCGCGTTGCACTCGGGCAGCACCACCGCGAAGACGCCCAGCCCCAGATGGGCGATGGAGTCCGGGTGGCGCACGCGCTTGCGCATCACCTCCGCCATGTTGGGCGGCATGGCGTCCAGATCGCGGTCCGGACGCAGCACCGCCAGCGTGAGGGCGCGGTGGTAGCGGCGGCTGCGGGCCACCTCCTGCTCCAAGCGCAGGAGCAGGCCACGGCGGTCGAGCAGGCCCGTCACCGGATCGCTGCCGGTGCGCCGCTGCAGCGAGTTCGTCTTGTCCTGCTGATCCTTCTCACCCCGGCTCAGCTTGAGGGCGCGCTCGGTGCGGTTGAGCAGCTCCACCGCGTTGAAGGGCTTGGCCATGTAGTCCACCGCGCCCAGGTTGAGCGCGCGGACCTTGTCGGCCACGCCCTGGTGGGCGGACAGGAGGATGACCGGGATGTGCGCCGTGTCCGACGAGGACTTGAGCGCCATGGCCGCGTCCAGGCCGTCCAGCTTGGGCAGGAACACGTCCATCACCACCAGGTCCGGCCGTGAAGCGCGCGCCTTCGCCAGGCCCTCCGCGCCGTCGCGAGCGACCTCCACGCGGTACTTCGAGCGCAGCACCTCCGACAGCACCGCCGCGATTTCGGGCTCGTCCTCCACCACCAGCACGCGCGGCTGCTCGGGCGCGGCGCCGGGCGCGGGCTGCGGCCGGGGGTTGCGCGCGGCCTCCTGCGCCAGGGGCAGCGTGAAGACGAAGGTGCAGCCACCGTCGGCCGGGCTCTCCGCCCAGATTTCACCGCCGTGCAGCTCCACGAACTCCTTGCAGATGGCCAGCCCCAGCCCCGTGCCCTTGGGCCCGTGGCGGTAGCGGTCGAAGACGAGGTGCAGCTCGTCCGGGGGAATACCCACCCCGTTGTCGCTCACCATCACCCGCACCGCGTCGCCGTCCGGCCGCGACAGCCGCTGCGTGCGCACCACCACCACGCCCGGGTCGCTGGCGTGCTGGATGGCGTTGCTGATGAGGTTCTGCAGCACCTCGTGCAGCTTCACCTCGTCGCCAATCAGCATCAGGCTGTCGGGGCACTCGGAGCGCAGCGACACGGCCTTCTCCGCCGCGAGAATCTCCAGCTCCGCCACGGCGTCGCGGCACAGCTGCGCCACGTCCAGCACGCGGGGCTCGATGGAAAGCCGCGCCGCCTCGCCCTTGCCCTTCTCCAGCAGGGACTCGACCAGGGTGAGGATCTTCCGGCCCTGGCGGATCATCGCCTCCGCGGACTGCTTCTGCTGCGTCTCCAGCGGCCCTTCCAAGAGCAGCCGGCCGTGCCCCAGGAGCACCTGGAGCGGCGCGCGCAGGTCGTGGCTGCACACCGCGATGATCTCATCCTTGAGGCGGTTGAGTTCCTTCAGGCGGCGGTTCGCGTCGTTGAGTTCGCGGTAGCGCTCCACGTACGCCAGCTCCAGGTCCTCGCGCTTCTTCTTCACCGCCGTGTGCAGGCGCGCGTTGCGGATGGAGTTGGCGAGCACGCCCGCCACCGCCTCCGCGAACTCCTGCTCGTCGCGCCCGATGGACGCCTCGCCCTTGGACACGCGCAGGAAGAGCGCGCCCAACAGGTCGTCCTGGCAGATGAGCGGCTGCACCAGGATGGACTTCACGCCCTGCGGTAGCAGCGACGTGCGCACCTCAGCCATCAGCGGGTCGCGCTGCGCCTCTTCAATCAGGACGGGCTGCCGCGTCTCCAGCGCGCGGCGCAGCTCCGGGTAGCGCGCCACCTCGATGTCCAGCTGGACGAGGCTGGGGTCCTCCTGCGTCGCGACGACCGTGGCCGTGCGCGCGTGGCTGCCCTCCACCAGCACCACGGAGCAGCGGTCCGTGCCCGTCACCTGGCCGACCTTCTCCACCGCGATGCGGAGGATCTCCTCCAGCTCCAGCGAGCTGGTGGCCGCCTGGGTGATTTCGAGCAGCATCCCCATGCGCATCCGGATGCGCTCCTCGCGCTCCTTGAGCCTCCAGGCGCGCAGGGCGGACTCCAGCCGGGGCACCAGTTCGTCGGCGCCGCGCACGAAGTCGTCCACCGCCAGCCGCTTGAAGGCCTCCGCTGAGCGCGCGCGGCCCTGATCCACCAGCACCGGCAGGCGCTGGAGCTTGTCCGTCTTGCGCACCGTCTCCAGCAGTTCCGCCGCCCGCTTGGCCGTCACCGCCAGGAGCACCACCTCCGGCTGGAGCTGATCCACCATCTCCGCCAGCCCGGTCTCCCGTTCCGTGGAGGCGCATTGGTAGCCACTCGCCGTGAGCCGCTCCACCAACGCGTCACCCGCGGCCTTGGCCGCGAGCACCAGCACCCGCCCCCGCTGCTCAGACGACAACATCTCGATCCTCACGGCGCGCCTCCGCCCCGCCCAGACTGGGAACGACGTCGCGAAAACCCGTTGGGTGCGAAAGGGGTCATGGTCGATTCCGGATCATGCCGTCTAACCCGTCCGCGGGCCAGCGGTTGAACGGGGCTCTCCTCAAGCGAGAGGGGTGGGAAAAGGCGCGCGACGTATACCCCGGACCGGTGTTCTTCCTCCGGAATCCCGCACATGCGTGACGGTCCGGTGACCGGAAACCGCCCGCCCACCCCTTGTAACGGTGGAATCCCACGAAAACAGTCAGACTGTCACTTTCTTCCAACACCACCCTTGCCGTCCGGCCGGAGGCAGGGTGGGCGGGCAGGCGTCGGCGGGGGTTTTCAGGGCTCTCGCGATCAGGATTCCGGGGGATGGGCGCGGTAAGGGACGTGGCCCCGCCCGCTTCCCGGGGGAGCGCGGTAGAGTGCGAAACCATGCACTCCGTCCCTTCGCGCCCGTTCGCGCCGCGGGCCTTCCTGGCCTCGCTGACCTTCTGCGCTTCCGTGTTCGCCGCCTGTGGTGGTGAGAAGCCGGCTCCCACTCCGGACCCGCCGACGGTGACCCTCACCGTGCCGCAGCCCAACACGGCGGCCCCATCGCTGACGGTGCGGGTCATCGTGTCCGGGTGTGACGCCGTGTCGCGGGTGGACATCTACGACAAGGACACGTTCCTGAAGACCGTGCCCTACACCAGCGGGTCCATGGACTTCGAGCTGGCCTCGAATGAAATCAAGTACACCCGCGGACTCGCCGTGAGCCTGTCGCTCAACGCGCGGGCGACGTGCTCCGACGGCCGGACGAACTCGTCCCAGCCGCAGGCGGCCACGTTCCTGCCGGTGACGAAGGTCATCAAGGATCCGGACCCCAACGGCCAAGTGGTGACGGACTTCTTCATCGCCGAGGGCAGCGGCACCAACGTCGCCTTCATCGGGTGCGGCAACCCCACCACGGGCTCCGGCACGCTCTTCCGCGTGGACTCGACGGGCGTGGTGCGCAACTCGGTGGAGCTGGGCATCCCGTGCAGCTCCTCGACGGTCATCACCAGCATCAACCCGACGAGCGGCAAGCGGTGGGTGTGGACGCCGGGCTCGGGCGCCGTGGCGGTGGACTCCAACTTCGCCACCTCCGGTCGCACCGCGGCCACGTACAAGCTGCAGCAGCTGTCAGTGATGGCCAACGGCGACGCGCTGGTGAACGACCTGTACACGGTGTCGCGCCTCAAGCACACGTCGTCCGGCGGCTCCTTCCAGTGGATGTTCGAGAACGCGCCGCTGCAGCCCATCACCCCGCCCAAGGAGAAGGGCCAGCAGGTGCTGGTGGCCTATCCGAACACCGCGGGTGGCGGCGGGCCCGCCTTGCAGATCGAGGTCGCCACCCTAGACGCGAACGCCACGAGCCAGGACCTCCAGCCGGTGAGCACGCGCATCATCTACCAGTACAACGGCCTCATCAGCGCGCCGCCGCCCGCGTCGTTCAGCGTGGATGGTTCCACGCTCTTCATGTCCTTCGACTTCAACAACAACCAGTCGCGCATCGAGGCCTGCTCCACGGAGGCCGCGGGCTGCGAGGGCAACGCGTACCGGTGGTCCAGCACCACCTTCCCGGTGCCCATCCGCTTCCTGCTGCCGTTCAATGGCGGCTCGAAGGTGGCGGCCATTGGCGACCAGCGCGTGTGGTTCCTGAACTCGACGAGCGGCCTCGTCATGAACAAGGGCGGCACGTCCGTGGACGCGTCCGGGCAGCTGCGCATCCTCCAGGTGCAGCTGGGCCAGCCGACGAGCGCGGAGTTCTACCTGCTCACCGGCCCGAACGTGGCGGGCGCCCTGCCCCAGGAAATTGTCGCGGTGGACTCCGCCGAACAGGGCGAGCTGTTCCGCTACGAGGTCTCCAGCAGCCTGTCCTGCTCCGTGGATGACAGCGGGCGGCTGTGGATGCGCGTGGGCAACAACCTGGTCCAGGCCCTCACGCTGCCCGAGTACCGCGCCGTCAAGCCGTGACGGCGGGCCTCAGGGCCTGTCGGCGACGAGGAGCGCTTCCACGTTGCCGGCGGGCCCGGGCACGGGCGAGTCCATCAACCCGCGCACGCTGAGCCCGTGCTCGCGAACGAAGGCCGTCACGGTGTCGATGGCGTCCTGCCGCGCTGCCGGGTCGCGCACCACGCCGCCCTTGCCCACGCGCTCAGGGCCCACCTCGAACTGGGGCTTCACCAGGGCGATGAGCAGCCCACCCGGTGAGAGGAACGGCAGCACCGACGGCAGCACCTGGGTGAGCGAGATGAAGCTCACGTCGATGACGACCACGCCCACCTTCTCCGGCAGGTCCTCGTCCGTGAGGTAGCGCGCGTTGACCCGCTCGCGGGAGCGCACGCGAGGATCCACGCGCAGCTTCTCGTGCAGCTGGCCGTAGCCCACGTCGATGGCGTGCACCCGCACCGCGCCGTGCTGGAGCAGGCAGTCGGTGAAGCCACCCGTGCTGGCGCCGATGTCCGCGCCCACGCGGCCCGTCACGTCCAGGCCGAAGCGGTCCATGGCCCCCTTCAGCTTGAGGCCGCCGCGCGACACGTACGGCATCACCTCGCCCTTGAGGCGCAGCTCGGCCTCCACCGGCACCAGGGAACCGGGCTTGTCCACGCGCTGGTCCGCCACCACCACCTGGCCGGCGAGGATGAGCGCCTGGGCCTTGGTGCGCGACTCGGCGAGCCCGCGCTCCACCACCAGCACGTCCAGGCGTTCCTTCTTCGGCTTCACCGGTTCTCCTCTCCCAGCAGCGCACGGCCCGCGCGCAGCAGGCCCGCCGCATCCAGTCCCAGCTGCGTGCGCTGCACCCGCGCGTCCCCGTGCGGCAGGAAGACGTCCGGCATGCCCAGCAGCGTCACCCGAGGGGACACGCCGGATGCCGCGTACAGCTCCAGCACCGCGCTGCCCAGGCCGCCCCGGACGGTGCCCTCCTCCGCCACCACCACGTGCCCGCCCGCAGCGGCCTCCAGGAGCGCGGCTTCATCCAAGGGCCACGCCCGGCGCGCGTCCAGCGCGCTCCAGTCCGGCTCGCTCCGCACGGCCTCCAGCGCGGACAGACCCAGAGGTCCGAGTGTCACCAAGGTCAGCCGTGAGCCGGGCACACGCTTCAGCCAGCGGGCGCCCGGCATGGGGAGCGCGGCCGGTGTCAGCCGCGAGGCCGTGGAACTCTTGCCCCCCTCCGCGCCAGCGCGCGCGTCGTGCGCCTCAGTCCCGTCCCGTGCCAGCTCCGGCGGCAGGTCCGGCAGTGTGCCGCGCGGGAAGCGCAGCACGGAGGGCCCAGAGGCCTGGAGCGCGGTGGCGAGCATGGGCCCCAGGTCCTCTCCCACCACCGGCGCCCACTGCGTGAGACCCGGCAGCGGCCGGAGGAAGGACACGTCGTAGGCGCCCTGGTGCGTGGCGCCGTCCGCGCCCACGAGCCCCGCCCGGTCCACCGCGAAGACCACGGGCAGCCCCGGCAGGCACACGTCGTGGACCACCTGGTCGTACGCGCGCTGGAGGAAGGTGGAGTAGATGACGCAGACCGGCTTCGCGCCCGCCGCGGCCAGCCCCGCGCAGAACGTCACCGCGTGCTGCTCCGCGATGCCCACGTCGTGCACGCGGTCCGGGAAGCGCGCCTTCAAGCCGGTGAGCGCGCTGCCCTCCAGCATCGCGGGCGTCACGGCCACCACGCGCGGGTCCCGCTCCAGCGCGTCACCCAAGACCTGGGCGAAGGCCTCGCTGAACGTGGGCCGACCCCCGCGCGAGCGCACCAGCTTGCCGTCGCGCCACTCGTACGGCCCCATCGCGTGGCCGCGCGTCTGCTCGTCCGCCTCCGCCGGCGGGAAGCCGCGCCCCTTCTTCGTCAGCGCGTGCACCACCACCGGGCGCGATGACGCCTTCGCCTCGCGCAGCGCCCGCGTGAGCGCGCCCAGGTCGTGCCCGTCCACCGGGCCCAGGTAGGTGAAGCCCAGCGATTCGAAGAAGGCGCGGGCGTTGCGCGTGCGCAGGAGCGCCGGGATGGCGCCCACGTTCGCGCTGATGGACATCTGGTTGTCGTTGAGCACCACCACGAGCGGCAGCGGGCTGCCCCCCGCGTTGTTGAGCCCCTCGAAGCTCAGGCCCCCCGTGAGCGCGCCGTCGCCCACCACCGCCACCACGTGGCCCGAGTGCCCCAGCTGCCGCCGGCCGGCAAGCAGACCCAGCGCCGCGGAGATGGCCGTGCACGCATGACCGGCCGCCAGCGCGTCGTGGTGGCTCTCCCGTGGATCCAGGAACGGCGCGATGCCGTCCGCCTGCCGCAGCGTGTGCATCCGGTCG
Source organism: Corallococcus sp. AB018 (assembly GCF_003986945.1). Lineage (NCBI taxonomy): Bacteria > Pseudomonadati > Myxococcota > Myxococcia > Myxococcales > Myxococcaceae > Corallococcus > Corallococcus sp. AB018. The sequence continues at coordinate 10,831 of NZ_RAWR01000222.1, forward strand.
CGCCGGCCGGTGAGCAGCTTGTGCGCGTACGCCTGGTGCCCCACGTCGAAGAGGAGCGCGTCCTGCGGCGTGTGGAAGACGCGGTGCAGGGCCACGACCACTTCGACCGCGCCCAGCGACGCGCCCAGGTGGCCTCCCACGCGGCCGCACGTGGTGATGATGGCCTCGCGCAGCGCCTCGCACAGGCCGGGCAGCGCGTCCTCGGGGAGCGCGCGCACATCCGCGGGAGACGCGACACCGGACAGCACGTCCGCCATCAGGACTTCCGCTCCACCGAGTAGCGCGCCAGCGCCGCCAGCGGACCGTCCACGCCCTCCAGCGGGCGCACCGCCGCCTCCGCCCGGGCCACCAGCTCGTCGGCCATGCGGCGGGACTCGTCCAGCCCCACCACCGCCGGGAAGGTGAAGCGCCCGGCCTCCGCGTCCGCGCCCACCGGCTTGCCCATGGCCTCCGCGCTGGAGGTCACGTCCAGCACGTCGTCGGCGATCTGGAAGGCCAGGCCCACCGCTTCACCGTACGTCACCGCGCTGGCGAGCGCCGCCGCGTCGCCCCCGGCCGCCAGGACGCCCATCCGGCACGCCGCGAGGATGAGCGCGCCCGTCTTCATCCGGTGCAGCCGCAGGAGGTAATCCAAAGCCGCGGCCCGGTCCGCCGCGATGTCCAGCGCCTGCCCGCCCACCATCCCGCTCGCGCCCGCCGCGCGCGCCAGCTCCGCGCACAGGATGCCGCGCACCGGCTCCGGCCCCGAGGCGAGCACGTGGAAGGCCTCCGTCAACAGCCCGTCCCCGGCCAGCAGCGCCACCGGCTCGCCGTAGACCTTGTGGTTCGTGGGCAGGCCCCGGCGCAGGTCGTCGTTGTCCAGGGAGGGCAGGTCGTCGTGCACCAGCGAATAGGTGTGCACGTACTCCAGCGCGCAGGCCGCGTCCGCCACCACGGCGGCGTCGGTGCTCGACTTGGACACCGCGTCCGCGAAGGCCAGGCACAGCACCGGGCGCAGGCGCTTGCCGCCCGCGAGCAGCGAGTAGCGCATGGACTCCGCCAGCCGGGGCGGCGTGCCCGCGGGACCCAGGCGGTCCGCGCGTTCGAGCAGGAGCGCCTCCACCCGCGAATGCTGCGTGCGCATGAAGGGGTCCAGGTTGAAAGCGGCCATCGGCGTCAGGGCTCCTTCGCCACGTCGGCGGGGATGAGTTCGCGGATGCGCTTGACGAGCGCATCCAGCTCCAGCGGCTTCACGAAGTAGTCGGCCGCGCCGACCTCCATGCCGCGCCGCTTGTCCTCCGGGTCTCCCCGCCCGCTGATGAAGATGATGGGGATGTCCCGGAACTGCTTGTTCTGCTTCACGGCCTGACACAGCTCGAAGCCGTTGATCCAGGACATGTTCACGTCCAGGAGGATGGCGTGCGGCCGGTGCAGCTCCAGCGACGCGACGAGCCGCAGGCCATTGGCCGCGGACATGACCTCGAACCCCTCGGCCCCCAGGGCCTCGGCGAGCAGCTCGCGCGTGTCGCGGTCGTCATCGACAATCGTAATCTTCGGCTTCGACATGCCCGGCCTCCACCCTTCCCCTGATACCTAGAACGGGACATCGTCCTCCGGTGGCGGACGCGCCTGCGCGGTCGTCCGGGGGGCAGCCTGCGGAGCGGGCCGGGCCGCCACCGCCAGCGGCGCCGCCACGTCCTGGCCGTCCTCGTCCACCAGCAGCTGTTCGATTCGCTGCTCGGCCTCCGTGAGCAGCTTCTCACCCCGGCGGACGAGGCGGATGCCCTCCTCGAACGCCTTGAGCGACTCTTCCAACGACAGGTCGCCGCTTTCCAGCCGCGCCACCGTGTCTTCCAGGCGCGACACCACGTCTCCGTACTGCTCCGGAGCGGGCTCCACCTTGGGGTTCTTGTCCGACTTCGCCACGGCCATCCACCTCCCCGAGCGGGGCGCGGAATGTAGAGGGTGGCCCGCTAGCAGTCCACCGGGCCTTTCAGGCTGGTCACGGTGGCTTCGATTTCTTCACACCCGCCCAGGGTTTTCGCCCCGTGGGCCGCCAGCTTGATGCCCAGCACGTCCCCCACCACCACGTCCGCAGTGGAGCGCACCACGACGCCGTCCCGCTGGCGGAACGTCACCGCGTAGCCGCGAGACATCACCTTCAGGGGGCTCAGGGCGTCCAGGCGGCCCCCCAGCCGTCCGAAGTGCGTCTGCGCGGTCGCCAGCATGCCCCGCTGCAGCTCCAGGAGTCGCGAGCGCGTCTGGGCCACCTTCGCCCGCTCGGCCGCCACCCGCGCCGTGGGGGATTGCCGCTCCAGCCCCAGCCGTGCGTCCGCCAGCGCGCCCCGCCGACGGGTGACGCCCGCTCGCGCCGCCTCCGACAGGCGCATGGCCAGCTTGAGCAGGTGGGCCCGCTGCTCCGACAGTCGCGTCTGGGGCCGCGCCCGCTGCAGCCGCTCCTGCAAGGCTCGCAGCGTCTCGCGGTGCTCGCGCGCGCGGGGGCGCAGCACGCGCATCATCGCCTCCACCTGTTCGGACAGGTGCAGGCGCTGGTGGTTCACCTCGCGGCGCGGGTCCGGCAGCCGCGCGCGAAGCTGGCCCTGGCTCTGACGCAACTCCAGCACCCGGCGCTCCATGGCCCTGCGCAGGCGGCCGGACTGCGTGGCCAGCGTCAGCTCCAGGTCCGCGAGCACCGGCGCCAGCCGCTCCGCCGCCGCGCTGGGAGTGGGCGCGCGCAGGTCCGCGACGAAGTCCGAAATGGTGAAGTCGATTTCGTGGCCGATGGCGGACACCACCGGCACCGGCGAGGCGAAGATGGCGCGCGCCACCCGCTCCTCGTTGAACGTCCAGAGGTCCTCCACGGAGCCTCCGCCGCGCGTCACGACGATGACGTCCACGTCGGTGCGCGAAAGCCGCTCGATGGCCCGCGCCACGTCCTCCGCGGCGCCCTCGCCCTGCACGCGCGCGTCCGCCAGCAGCACGCCCAGCCGGGGGTTGCGCGAGTGCAGCACGCGCAGGAAGTCCTGGAGCGCCGCGCCGGTGCGGCTGGTGACGACGCCGATGCGCCGGGGCAGGAACGGCACGGGCCGGGGCGGCCTCACGCGCCGGTCCCCGATGAGCCCCTCCGCCGCCAGCCGCTGCTTGAGCTGCTCGAACGCGAGCGCCAGCGCGCCCTCGCCCACCGGCTCCAGCCGGGACACGATGAGGCTGTAGCGGCCCTGCGGCTCGTACAGGTCCACGCTGCCCTCGGCCACCACCTCCATGCCGTCGCGCAGCGCGAAGCGGATCCGCCCCGCCATGGACGCCCACACCTTCGCGTCGATGGAGGCGTCCGCGTCCTTGAGCGTGAAGTACCAGTGGCCGCGCGCGTTGGCGCCCCGGAAGCTGGACACCTCACCGCGCACCATCACGCGCGGGAAGCGCGTCTCCACCGTCTGCTTGATCTGCCGGGTGAGCTCGCCCACCGACAACACCGTGCGCTCCGGGCGCGGCGGCGGAGTGACGGCGGCAGGGGGCGGCGCGGCGATTTCAGCCACCGGCGCGGGCGAATGAGCCGGGGGAGCCGGAGGCGTCTTGCCTCCGCTGGCGGCCTTCGCGGGCGCGGGACGCAAGGGGGGTAGCAGCGACGTGCCGAACAGGTCGCCCTGCCCCGGCTCTTCGGCCGGGGGCGGCTCCAGCCCCTTGCGCTTCTTCATCGCGACAGCTTCTCGACCCAGCCCTGGGCCTTGCCGTGCAGCTCGTCGTCGGGCGGCGTCATCGCGACGACGTCGCGGAACTTGGGCAGCGCGTCCTCCGGGCTGGAGTCCTTGATGGAGTAGGCCTGCATGTACAGGTCCTTCGCCTTGCCCTTGAGGTCGTTGACGATGTTGGCGGCGCCCGTGTGGCTGGGGTCCGCCTGGAGGGCACGGCGAGCGAACTCCATGGCGCGCGACCACTGGCCGGCGGCCTTCGCGCCCGCGGCGCTCTTGTAATAGATGTTGCCCGCGCGGGTGCCCGCGTTGCGCGCCATCTTGCTCGTGCGCCCTTCGGTGATTTCCTTGTCCAGCGCGAGCAGGCGGGTGAGGCCCTTGGCGTCCAGCTCCTCCAGCTTCTTGTAGAGGTTGCCGAACTCCGTCATCTGCGCCATCAGCTGCTTGCACTGGGACGTCTTGGCCGAGCACGCGTTGAGGATGGCCACCGCCCCGGTGATGTCCGCGTCGCGGAAGCGGTCCACCGCGGGCTCCCACGGCTTGGGCGTCGCGGCCACGCGCACGGGGTCCGGACGCGTCAGGTCCGCGATGACGCGCACGGCGTCGTCATTGACCAGCTTGCCGTCGCGGTGCTCGGGGAAGGTCGCGAGCACGTCGTCGGTGATGGCCTTGGCCTTCTGCACGTTCTCCAGCGCGCGGGTGTCCAGGAGCCCCTTGGCCTCCTTCGTGCGCTTGTCGGCGGCGTCCGTCAGGTTCTTGCGCGCCGTCTTCAGCTGCTCGTACTGCTGGGTGTCGCTGGTCACCTTCTCGATGGACGCCTTCGCGCTGGCCAGCTCGCCCTTGTCCAGCGCCGCCTGGGCCGTGCCCAGGTGCTTCTGGTTGGGAATCTCCCGCTCCGCGGCCTTCAGGTAGTCCTCCACGCCGGGATAGTCCGACGCCCGCGTGTGGAGCTCCTCCAGCTTCGCCTTGGCCTGCTCCCACTGGCCCTCGCGCACCAGGTTCTTGGCCTCCTGGAAGAGGCCGCCCAGCTGCGCGCGGTACTCGCGCTGCTCCGCCTCGATGCGGCCCTGCTCCTCCGCCTGTTGCCGCATGCGCGAGCGCGCGACACCCAGGCCCGCGAAGAGCAGCACCAGCACGGCGACGCCCGCGAGCTTCATCCGCATGCGCTTGCGCTGCGCTTCCGGCGTGAGCTCCGCGGCGGCGGCGGCGCGCGACGTCTGCGGGCGCGCGCGGCCCTCCCGGGCGGGACGCGTGGGCACGGCCGTGGGACCTCGGCCCGCCGCCGTGGACGGACGGGGCCGGGAGCCGGTGGGGGCCTGCACCTTCGCGGTGCTGTTGGCGGTGTCCTCGTAGCGCAGCTCCGAGTCGCCCAGCGTGATGACATCGCCGTTGGCGAGGAGTGTCTCCTCGGCGATGGGCTCGCCGTTGAGGATGGTTCCGTTGCCGGAGCCCATGTCACTGACCATCCAGCCCGAGGACTCCTTGCGCAGCGTCACGTGCTTGCGGGAGACGGACGTGTCCTGGATGCAGATGGGGTTGTCGGCGGAGCGGCCGACCGTGTACTCGAGCTCGGAGAGCGCGAACTCCTCACCCTCCATGGGGCCGGCGACGACGACGAGCTTCGCGGGGCGGGCCGCGGCGGCACCGGAGGTCGACCGGCGGACCGGCGCGCGCGAACCGCTCCCGGAGGAGGGCGTACCGGACGTAGGCCGTCGGCGGGCGGGGGGAGGTGCGTTCGACATGGCGGTCACCGCGTCCTGCTGAGGGGGGCACGGGCCCTAAAGCTCGTGCTCATAGGCTTTTTCCAGCGCGAGATTGTGGCAGCGATGCTCGGCCGTAGGGAAGCGTCTCCGTACGTCTTCCAGGGTCGCGACCGCATCCCGTCGGCTGCGGAACTGAACCGCCCGCTGGAACTGCATCATCAGCTGGCTGCAGCGGTGGTCCAGCTCCATTGAAATCTGGGCGATCCGCTCCCGGACGTCCTCGTAGAGCTCCGGCTTGTCGTCCAGCGCTTCCAGGGTGATCCACGCGGCGCGGTATTCCCGCCACGCCTTGAACAGGTTCTCCGCGCCCACATCCTTGAGCTCGTAGAAGCGGGCCCCCGCCGTCGCGGCCTCCCGGGCGGAGGCGACCAGCTGATCCGGCGGCGCCTCCGGCACCGGGATGATCTCCAGCCGCAGGTTCCAGATGCGCCACGGGTCGCGGCCGGGCGGGTTGAGGGCGTTGTCGAAGAGGATCTGGTTGTTGGCGTTGCGCCGCAGGAGGCTGGGCGGGAGGATCTGCTCCAGCTCACGCTCGGCCGTCTGCGCAGTGTCCGGGGGCACCCAGCCCAGGGACACGCCGTTGAGGGACAGGTTGACCTCGTCCCGGGCGATGCTGCTGGCCTGGTAGTGCAGCACCGCCACGGCGCGCGTGGGGGACACGAAGCGGAAGTCGAAGAGCTTGTCGTCCGCGTGGACCCAGCGCACGCCGTCGCCCAGGCCGAAGGAGTCCGTCACCGGCTCCATGCCCAGCTTGAAGGGTTCGGTGCCCGGGAGCCGGATGGCCGTGGGGACCGCGAGCGCCACGAGCAGCGTCACCACGCACAGCACGGCCACGCCCGCCAGCGACGCGAAGGCGATCCGCTTGGGCAGCGACTGGCGCTTCCAGAAGAGGATGAACCGGCCCTGGAGTGACTTGCCCAGCTGACGCCGCTGACGGGCCTTGTCGGCGGCGGACGAGGGCTCGACCTTCGCGACGACCGTCACCGGGCCGTTGGGCACGGGCTGGACAAGGGAGTCCTCCAGGTCGGCCGGCACGGGCTGGATGGCGTCCCCCTCCACGTCCGAGGAGGGCACGGGGGCCAGTGGGAACTCGCCCGGCAGCGGGCCGGGGTCCAGGGTCGGGGCAGGCGCGGCCCGGTCCCGGCCGACGAACGTCACCGGCTCCGGCGGAGGCGGCGGGACGGGAGGGCTCCAGGCCGGAGG
>NZ_RAWR01000223.1:0-17452 GCF_003986945.1 Corallococcus sp. AB018
CTTCCAGCTCTACGAAGCGCTGGACACCACCGCCCTCTGCGCGCTGCCTGCCTTCCAGGAGCACTCGCGCGACACCTTCGCGCTCCTCCTGGACAGCACCCGCCGCTTCGCCCGTGAGGTGCTCGCCCCCACCTACCGGCCCATGGACGCCGCCCCGCCCGTCTTCGAACACGGCCGCGTGCGCGTCCATCCGGCCATGCGCTCGCTCTACGCCGGCATGGTCGACCTGGGCCTGCTCACCGCCACCCGCCCTCCCGACGTCGGCGGCCAGCAGCTCCCCCTCACCGTGCACGCCGTGGCCAGCGCCTACCTCATGGCCGCCAACCTCAGCGCCTATGGCTACCTGGGCCTCACGATTGGCGCCGCGCACCTGCTGGAAGTCTTCGGCACGCCCTTCCTGCGCGACACCTTCATGGCCCGGCTGTACCGGGGCGAGTGGACCGGCACCATGGCCCTCACCGAGCCCCAGGCTGGCAGCAGCCTCGCGGACGTGAAGACGCGCGCCACGCCCGCCCCGGACGGCTCCTACCGCCTCCAGGGCTCCAAAATCTTCATCAGCGGCGGCGACCAGGACTTCACCGACAACGTCGTGCACCTCACCCTCGCCCGCATCGAGGGCGCGGAGGGCGGCACGCGCGGCGTGTCCCTCTTCGCCGTACCCGCGCGCAGGCCGAAAGGGGACACCTTCGCCCCCAACGACGTCCAGGTGGCCGGCGTCATCCACAAGATTGGCTGGCGCGGCCTGCCCAGCCTCGTCCTCAACTTCGGCGAAGCCAATGACTGTCACGGCTGGCTCGTGGGCCAGCCCGGACGCGGGCTCGCGTGCATGTTCCAGATGATGAACGAGGCGCGCATCATGGTGGGCCTCAACGGCGTGTCCACCGCCGCCGTCGCCTACCAGGAGTCGCTCGCCTACGCGCGAGAGCGCCCCCAGGGCCGCCCCGCGGGCATCCGCGACACCACGCGCGCCCAGTCCCCCATCATCGAACACGCGGACGTGCGGCGCATGCTGCTGCGCCAGAAGGCCATCGTGGAGGGCGGCCTCGCGCTCCTGCTCACCACCTCCACCCAGGCGGACCTCTCCCACCACGCTCAGGACGAAGCCACGCGCAAGCGCGCGCAGCTGCTGCTGGACCTGCTCACGCCCATCGCCAAGACGTTCCCCGCGGAGAAGGGCTTCGAAGCCAACGCGCTCGCGCTCCAGATCCACGGCGGCTACGGCTACTCCAGCGAGTACCTGCCGGAAGCGTGGCTGCGCGACCAGAAGCTCAACAGCATCCACGAGGGCACCACCGGCATCCAGGGCCTGGACCTGCTCGGGCGCAAGGCAGTGGCGGAGGGCGGCGCCGCGCTCCAGGCGCTCGACGAGGAGGTGCGCGCCACCACCACCCGCGCCCGCGCCGCCGGAGTGGAGCCCGCGTGGAGCGACGCGCTGGAGGACGCGCTCCAGCAGGCCGCGGCCCTCACGCTGGAGCTGGGCGCGCGCGGCATGGCGGGGGAAGTGGACGTGATGCTCCGCCACAGCACGGACTTCCTGGAGCTCTTCAGCGTGGTGGCCGTGGCGTGGCGCTGGCTCGCGCAGGCCGCCGCCTCGAAGGAAGGCCTCTCCCGTGCGCCCACGTCGGAGGACACCGCCTTCTACGAGGGCAAGCTCGCCGCCGCGCAGTACTGGTTCGCGGTGGAGGTGCCGCGCGTGCCGCTGCTCGCCCACCTGTGCCGTACGGGCGAGGACTCCTACGCGCGCATGCGTCCGGACTGGTTCTGACATGTCCGTCTCCTTCCACCTGTGCCAGCCCGGCGCGGGCGCCTCGTGCGGCGCCTGCTGCGGCCTCTACAACTTCCGGGACCACTCGCGCGCGGCGCTGACCCGGCGGCTCACCACGCAGACGGAGCGGCTCTCCCGCACGCCCCACACGCCCGAGGCCTACGCCGAGGCCGCGCGCGAGCTCACCGCGAACCGGGACGCCCCCGCGCTCTTCCCCATCGTGCGGGTGTGTCCCCTGCTGGGCTTCCTGGACGCGGAGCACCAGCGCGTGGGCTGCCTGGGCCACCCGCTGGTGACGGGCGGCACGGACCTGCGCGACTGCGGCGTCTACCGCGCCACCGTCTGTGAGACGTTCACCTGTCCGTCCTTCGGCTGGCTCACCGACGCCCAGGCCCGACTGGTCCAGGCCGCGTGCGCGGACTGGTACCTCTACGGGCTGGTCATCACCGACGTGGAGTTCGTGCGCGGCTGCCTGAAGCTCCTCGAGTGGGAGCTGGGAGGCCCCGCGTCCCCGGACCTGATGCGCGAGCGTCCCGAATCGCTCGCCGCCGTGCGCCGCCTCTTCGCCCTCAAGGAGACGGCCCCCGGCCGCGACGGACAGGCCGCCGTGTTCGGCCGCTTCACCCACGACACGGAAGGCGAACCCGCCCCGCGTTCACTCGACTACGCGGCGCTGGGCACGCGCGCCGCCCCCGAGGACGACGTGGTGCTGTGCCTGGGCTACACGCCCTCGGATGTGACGGAGCTGCTCACCGCCAGGGCGCTGGTGCGCGAGCACGTGCACGCAGTGGCCGCCACGTTCCCCGCGTAGCCTTCGCCATCCAGAACCCAACACCCCGTCGCACGCCGGACGCTTGCAACGACAGGGGGTCGTCCGCAGGTTTGCCTGCGGGAGGGTTGGCGGATGGGTGGACGGTGGATGTGGTGGGGGATGGTGGGGCTGTGCTCGCTCGCTTCCGGCTGTCAGGAGCATGACACCGAGGACGCGGTGCCGGCGTCACCGACGACGATGCAGGCCCGCGACTCCGCGAGCGGCGGACTGATGGTGCCGGCCACGCCCGCGCTGGCGCGGAACACCGTGGACGGCGACCGCGTCCCCAGTGGCGACGCGCTGCCCACGGCGAACGCGCAGGTGCCTCCGGACACGGCGCCGCCACCCGGTGCCCGGCCGCTGCCAGGCCCCCGCGTCAACGAGCCCGCGCAAGGCGCCACGGCGCAGGCCCCGGCCCGTCAGAACGCCCAGGCCAACCCGAACGCCGCCCGGCCCCCGCAGGCCGCTCCGGCGAATCCGACCCCCCAGCAGGCGAACGCCCAGCAGCGGCCCCAGGCCAACCCGGACGGCACGCCCGCGACGCAGGCGCCCGCCGAGGGCCGCGTGATGATTGGCGCCCAGGCCGTGCAGGCCAACGACGACGAGTCCTGGTACGAGGGCGCGGCCAAGGCGGCGCAGGCGGCGGTGACGGACACCTCCGCCAACCGGCCGCTGGAGCAGGTCGTCATCGCGTCCAGCACCGTGAGCGGCCGAGTGACACGCGTGGGCAGGGACACCCTGCACGTGCGCGACGGCGAGGGCACCGTCTACGAGCTCCAGCTCGACCAGCGCAGCCGCGGCCTGCGCCAGGGCCAGCGCGTTCCCCTCAAGGAGCTTGAGGAGGGCACCCCGGTGCGCGCGCAGTTCGTCCTCATGGGCGGCCGCACCGTCGCGCGCGACGTGCAAGTGCGGCGCTAGCTCGCGTTTCTTCCGACGCCTGAAACGACGACACCCGGGAAGCCATGTGGGCTCCCCGGGTGCCTGTCTTCGTCCCGGACTCCCTTCACGCGAAGGGAGCCGGGATGGATGCGGATGCGACTACCAGATGGCCTTGAGCGTCACGCCCGAGTAGGCGCTGTAGCCACGGATCTTCACGTAGTACTTGCCCGCGGTCGTCTTGGTGATGCTGCACGACTCGTTGTTGCCGGACAGGTACGGACGGCAGTCGTACGAGGTGGTCGTCGGCGAGGAGCCGAACTTCACGTGCATGTCCGCGTCGCCCGTGCCGCCCGCGGTGGAGAAGGTGACCGTCTTGTTCGCCGGCACGTCCACGGTGATCCACTCGTTGGTGAACGAGCCGGAGGCGCCGGAGATGCCCGTCACCGGGACGTTGTTCTGCAGCACGTTGCCGCCACCACCGCCGGGGGCCGTGAAGCTGCCCTTCAGCGTCACGTTCGCGTACGTGGAGTAGGCGTTCAGCATCACGTAGTACGTGCCCGCCTGGATGTTGGTGATGGTGCACGTCTCCGCGTTGCCGCTGGCGTACGGACGGCAGTCGTAGGTCGAGGCGTCCGGCACCGCGCCGAACTTCACGTACAGGTCCACGTCACCCGTGCCACCCGTGGTGGTGAACGTCAGGGCCGTGGCGCCCGCCGGAACGACCAGCGAGTAGTACTTGGAGTTGCCCGAGCTGTCGCCCAGGCCCGTCACCGCCGTGCCGTTGGTCAGCGGGATGGAGGTCGGGGGCGTCACAGTGCCACCCACGCCCACCGCTTCCCAGGCGGCCTTCACCGCGTCCTGCGTGGCCTGGTCGTAGCCCAGGTCCGAGGCGGCCTGGATGGTCCACGTCTTCGCCTGCGCGAACGTGGTGCCCGCCGTGTAGATGTCGGTGTTGGCCTTGTACCAGATGCGAGCGGCCTTCTCGACGCCGATGGCCGGCACGTTGATGGTGCTGCGACCGCGCGGGTGCACGCCGCCCTTGGAGAGCAGCGCGAACGCCAGGTTCGGCACGCCGGAGCTGTAGTGCACGTCCGTGCCGGACGTCACGTTGGCCGCCCAGTCCTTGGACGCGCCGTCCTTCGCCGGGTCGTCCATGTAGCGCAGGGCGTCGTTCGGCGTGCCCGGCGTCCACACGTCCTCGCCCACCATCCAGATGTCCGCCGCGGTGCTCCAGCCGTTGACGCGGCTCTCGCAGACGGCGCCGAAGGTGTCGGACATCGCCTCGTTCAGACCGCCGGACTGACCGGAGTACGTGAGGTTGGACTCGTACTCCGTCACGGCGTGGGTCAGCTCGTGGACGGTGACGTCCGCGTCCTTGCCCAGCTCGATGGAGTTCACGCCGTCGCCGTCGCCGTACACCATCTGGGTGCCGTCCCAGTAGGCGTTCACGTAGTTGCGGCTGTAGTGCACCGTGCTGATGAGCGCCGTGCCCGCGTTGTTCAGCGAGTCGCGGTTGAAGAGCACCTTGTAGCAGTCGTAGGTGTAGCCCAGCATGTCGTAGTTCATGTCGACATGCGAGTCACCGATGGCCGCCTGGCCCTCGCTGCGCTTGAGCGTGCCCGGGGTGCTGGTGCCGTTGTTCGCGCTGTACACCTTGCGGTTGAGCGCGGTGTGGATCTCCGGCGCGCGCAGCACGATGGAGCCGTCCTGGGCGCTCACGTACACGCGGTCGCGCAGGGGCATCAGGTCGTTCTCGCCCGTGACCTTCACCTCATACGCCAGGCGCAGCGCGCCTTCCTCGGTGCGCACGTACACCAGGCGGGGAGCACCCTGGACCTCCAGGCCCGTGCCCACCGTGGAGCTCAGCGCCGCATCCCGCGCGGACGCGGCCGCGATGCGCGGCAGCGCGGACACGTTCAGGCCGTCGCGCGCGGAGCCGTTGGCGCGGAACACCGTGCCGTCCGGACGCACGTGCACCACCAGCTCACCGCCGACCACTTCCAGGCCGTTCTTCGTCTGCGTGAAGCGCAGGTGCTGGTTGCCCTGCTCGTCGGTGTTCGACTTGCGCAGCACCATGTCGTCCGCGTTCAGCCGGAACGCCGGGGCCACGCCCGCGACCGCCTGGCGGCTCGCGTCCAGCGTGTTCAGCGTCCGCTCCACCCGGCCCAGCTCGCCCCGGATGCTGTCGGGGATGCCGTCCGCGTGCACGCCCAGCACCTGGGCACCACCGAGCGCGTTCAGCGTGCTCTGGATGTCCTCGCCCGACTTCTCCTGCTCAGGCGCCTGCGTCTCCTCTCCCGAGGAACCCTGCGTACCGCACGCCGTCAGAGCCACGCCCAACCAGGCCGCGCCAATCGTCTTCAACAGTCGATGAGCCAACGCGATACCTCCATGAAGAAACAGCGGGATGATACGTGACACACTTGAAATCATCAGAGCAACTACTTTTTGGCAAAAGTACGTTTAGCCACTTTTACCCGCCATGCTGAGCAAACCTAGAGAACCTGAATTGCCGTTCTGGAAAATTTCAACAGCTTTGCAGCTCTTCACCGGCTCTCCTGAGAGAACGGACCTGCCCCCAGGATGTCTCAAAAAATGTTTCATGAGACGGGCGGAAGGGTGCATCAGGGGTCTGACATGACGCGGAACGCCGGGCGCCGGTGGACGGAAGGGCTGTGCGTGGGGGTGCTGCTGGCGCTCACGGCCTGCGCGTCGCGGGCGCCGGTGGTGACGCAGGTGCCCGCGCCGCCCACGTTGTCGGTGGCGCAGGTGGCGCGGCTCCTGCCCGCGAAGGTGAAGGGGGTGGAGCGCGAGGGCTGGGCAGGTGACGTGCTGGCGGCCCTGGACGCGGAGGCGATTCCCGCCGCGGCGCCGGAGGTGTGTCAGGTGCTGGCCATCATCGAACAGGAGTCCGGCTTCCAGGCGGACCCCGCCGTGCCGGGGCTGCCCAAGCTGGTGCGTCAGAAGCTGGACGGCACTGCGGGACGGCTGGGTCCGCTGGGACGCCGGCTGCTGGAAGACGTCCTCGCGGCGAAGCCGAAGGGGGCGAAGCGCACCTTCGGGGCGCGGCTGGACACCCTGCGCACGGAGCGGGACCTGGACCGGCTCTTCCGGGACATGCTGGCGTACTACGAAGCGGAGTACCCGGCGGCGTACGCGGCCGCGGACCTGGCCAGCTCGCTGTTCGGCCCGTCCTCGTTCGCGGGGCAGAACCCCGTCACCACCGCGGGCTCCATGCAGGTCAGCGTGCGCTACGCGGTGGCGAAGGCGGGCCCGGACGCGGATCCGGTGGCGGTGCGCGAGTCGCTCTACACGCGCGCGGGCGGCGTGCGCTACGGAACCTCCCGGCTGCTGGGCTTCGAGGCCGCGTACGACGCACCGCTCTACCGCTTCGCGGACTTCAACAGCGGCGTCTACAGCTCGCGCAACGCGGCGCTACAGGCCCAGGTCAGCCGGCTCACCGGCGTCGCCCTGGCGACCGACGGCGACCTCCAGCTGTACGACAAGGAGGGTGAGCCGCGCGGCGAGGACAGCCAGAGCCTCAAGGCGCTGCTCCTCTTCCGTCAGCGCTACGCGCCGGACCTGAGCGAGCGCCGGGTGCGCCGGGACGTGGAGGAGGAGAAGACGGCGGACTTCGAGAAGACGGACACGTACCTGGCGGTGAAGCGCGTGTACGCGAACCGGACGGGACAGGCGCCCGCCTACGCCCAGCTGCCCCAGGTGACGCTCAAGAGCGTGAAGCTGAGCGGGGAGCGCTCCACCGCGTGGTTCGCGAAGTCGGTGGACGCCCGCTACCAGCAGTGCATGGCCCGCCACCGCCAGCCTGCGCGGTAGCGGGCCGCCACGTCGGGACTACGGCGTGGTGAAGACGGCGCTGAACGTGTCCGCGGTGATGATGGGCAGCAGCTCCCCGGTGACGTACGGCGCGCGCGAGGGCTCGTAGTTCGGCGAACCCTCCGCCATCACGCGCACGTAGTAGGTCGACCCGGGCAGCAGCAGACCCGGCGGCAGGCGGACCTGCGTCCGGTCACCGGGCACGTAGAAGCGCACCGTCGGGTTGGCGGCGAAGGTGTCGATCAGCTGGATGACGGACACGGTGTAGTTCCGGGGCGTGCCCATGACGGGGGCTCGCCAGTCGATGACCGGCTGGTTGGAGCCCACGACGCGCGACACGTAGGCATCCACGCCGTCGATGCGCAGCTCCCGCGGCGGTGAGACGGACGGCTGGATGGGACCCGCGATGAGGTGGTCCAGCCGGTCGGTGACGTAGATGCTGCCGCTGGGGTAGTGGGTCCGGCCCCCCACGACGACGGGCGTCGCGGACCGGAACGAATAGCCGACGGAGCCCACCACGCCCCAGTTGGACGGATAGGGATTGCCGTAGGCGAGCCGGCTCGCGATGACGCCATTCTCACCGCGTGGCAGCCACATGTTGAAGAGCTCTCCCTGGTAGCCCACCCAGCCGTGCTGGTAGCCGAACGGCGCGGGCACCAGCGCCATGGAGGGATAGCTGAGCGTGCCGCTGGGGTTCGCGTCCGAGCGCCAACGGGTGAACTCGTTCAGGCGCCATTCCAGGGAGAAGGGCGTCTGCCTCACGAGCGCCAACGTGGCCTCGAGCGGCAGCGAAGTGGTGCCGTCCGGGGTGAACGAGAACGACGGCAGGTGCGCGCTGCTCGCCACGGACTGGTACGCCAGGGTCCCGCCGCTCGGCAGCGTGCCGGCATGCACGGAGTTGAGCTGGTTCACGTAGAGGCGGTCGCCCTTCGACGCATCCAGGACGGGCGCTCCGTAGCCGGTGCTGAAGTACGCGTAGGCGTACGGGTCGACGATGGACGTGTCACCGGCCTGGGTCCACAGGGACGACGTGCTGTAGAGGTCCACGTCCGCGCTGATGAGCTGCACGGAGCTGCCCGGCTCGGAGATGGACGTGTAGTCCTGCCACGGATCCAGGTTGAAGAGCTCCGCCGACATGGGGGACTCGGTGACGGGCACGTAGACGGCGTCCGGCCGGCCAATGCGGTTGACGCCCAGGTCGAAGCGGCGCTCGCGCGTCAGGAAGTAGTGCCGGCTCGAGCGCAGGAAGTACTCACCGTCCGGAACGTTGTCGAAGCGCATGCCCCCCGCCACCGGCGTGCCGGTGTACCGGTCGAAGTCGACGCCGTTGGGGACCAGGATTTCCAGGTCGCGGCCGGCCAGGTTCTGGGGAACCACCGCCACCCCGGCGCTGGAGTGGAAGCGCGTGTCCGCAGTCACCAGCACGGACGTGCCCGCGTCCACCGGCCCCGTGCCCGCGTCGGGCTCACCACAGCCCGGCAGCATGTCCTCGTTGGCGATGACCGCGGTCCCCTCGCGGGGGTCCAGCGCGATTTCGGGAGGGTTCACCTCCTCGGAGGAAGGCGCGGCTTCCCCGCAGCCCAGCCAGGCCGCGCAGGTGGGGACGAGCAACAAAGACAGACGTCGCAAGGGCATGGATGCCCCTTCGCGACAAGAATTTGGCAGTGTTTGTCCGGTCCCGGCCCCGACCAGACACTGCCACCTATACGCGAAGGGTCTGACTTCCTGGATATTTAATTCTTGATTGGTAATTCCGGTGGGCGCGCTTCAAGGCTTGCGCCCACCTCCGTCTGACATTTATCGGCCCGGAGCCGTCGGCGGGGCGAAGCGCTTGTCGGAGATCTTCATCTCCGTGACGGGACCGTACTTGCGGGCCACGTCGCGCAGGGCCTCCGCCTTGCCAATGAGGACGAACGTCAGGTCCTCCTGGGCGGGCAGGACGCGCTGGAGCACGGTGTGCACGCTGCCGCGGGTGGCCGAGGACACGGCGTCCGCGAACCCGTTCACGTCCTGTGCGTCCAGTCCGTAGAACGCCAGCTCCGACAGCTTCATGGCCAGCTGCTCCCCGGTCTCCAGCGTCGGCGGGAACTGCCCCAGGACATAGGCCTTGGCGGAGGCGAGCATGGCGTCATCCATGCCGTCCTGGCGGTAGCGCGCGAGCACGTCCAGCGCCAGGTCGATGGCACGGCCCGTGGTGGCCGTCTGGGTATAGGACGTCAGGACGACGGTGCCGGGCTGGAGGGCCGGGGCCAGCGCGGAGCGTGCACCATAGGTGAGGCCGGTCTTCACGCGCAGCTCGGTGTTGAGCAGCGAGGTGAAGCGGCCGCCCAGCACGGTGTTGCCCAGCTCCGCCACGACGCGGTCCGGGTCGGTGCGGCGGATGCCGGTGTTGCCGATGGCGAAGTAGGTCTGGGTGGCGTCGGGCTTGTCCACCAGCAGCACGTGGCGGCCCTTCGTGGGCGCGGTGGCGGGCACGGCGGCGAGCGACTGTGCCGCCGGGGCCCATCCGCCCAGCGCGGCCTCCAGCTTCGCGGCCAGCTGCTTCGCGTCGAAGTCGCCCACGACGGAGAGGATGAGCCGGTCCCCGCCCAGGTTCGCCTTCGCCCAGCCGAGCACGTCGCTCCGGCTGATGCCCGGCAGCGACGCCTCACTGCCCACCGCGGATCCGCCGTACGGGTGCGAGGGGAAGTGGAAGGCGTTGAAGTACACGCCAATGAGCATGCGCGGGTCGCCGTCCTTGGCGGAGGCGATCTCCGACACGCGCAGCGCGCGGGCCTTCTCCAGCTCCTGCGCGTCGAAGCGAGGGCGCACGAGCATGTCCGACAGCAGCTCCACCATCAGCGCGGTGTCGCGGGACTGGAAGCTGCCGTTGAGGACGAGCGCCTCGCGTGCGGGCACGACGTCCAGCTCGCCGCCCACGCCGTCCACGGCGTCGGCGAACTGCTGGGCGTTGCGAGAGCCCGCGCCCTTCTGGAGCAGCTCGGCGGTGAGCGCGGCCAGGCCTTCCTTGCCGGCGGGGTCGGTGACAGCGCCGCCCTTGAGCCATGCGCTGAAGGACACCAGTGGCAGCTCGTGCTTCTCCACGAGGAGCAGCCGCACGCCGTTCTTCAGCGTGACGGAGGTCGTCTCCGGCAGCGTCACGCCCTTCGTGGACAGCGGGACCGCGGGCGCGGGCGTGGCCGGTGCCGGGGCTTCCGGCGGCGTGGGCGCGGAGGAGGGAGCGGGCGTCGGCGCGGTCGCGCACGCGGAGGTGAACAGCAGCGCGGCGAGGGTGGAGCGCATCATGTGGGGACCCGAGAAACGAAGGCGGAAGGAAGCACTCATCGCGCGGACTCCTTGCTGGCCGGGGCAGCGGGAGCCGTGGTGGGGACGAGCCAGCCCACGGTGCGGTGGTCGGGGTTGAAGATGCGGGCGGCCAGCGCCTTCACGCCGTCGCGGGTGACCTGCTCGTAGCGCGAGGGCGCGTCGAACAGGGCCTTCCAGTCTCCCCGGAAGGTGGCGGCGTTCCCCAGCTCGCGGGAGCGGCCGCTGTTGGTCTCCAGCTTGCGCCAGAAGGTGGCCAGGGCCACGTTGCGCGCCTTGCGCAGCTCCGCGTCGGTGACACCGTCCTTCACCACGCGAGCCAGCTCCGCGGTGAGCAGCGCCTCCGTCTTCGCCAGGTCACCGCCCGGCGTCAGGTCCACGGAGAACCAGACGAGCGACGGGTCGAATCCCCCGGCCGTGGAGCTCCGGACGCGGATGGCCACGCGCGCCTCGTCCACCAGCTTGCGGTGCAGGCGCGACGAGTCCCCGTGCGAGAGGATGAGGCCCAAGAGCTCCAGCGTCTCCATGTCCGGGTCGTTGGCGGCGAGGCCGTGGTAGGCGACCTGGAGCAGCGGGGACTGCGCCAGCTTCTTCACGACGATGCGCCGCTCGCCCTGCTGTTCGGGTTCCTTGGTGCGCACGGGCTCTGGCGCGGGCTGCGAGGGGATGGTGCCCAGCGTGGCCTCCACCTGCTCGAAGACGCGGGCCGGATCCAGGTCGCCCGCGAGGACGAGCGTGGCGTTGTTGGGGGCGTAGTACGTCTTGAAGTACTGCTGGAGGTCCTCCATGCGCCAGGACTCGATGTCGGACGGCCAGCCGATGACGGGAATCTGGTACGGATGCGCGACGAAGGCGGTGGCCTGCAGCTGCTCCTGGAGCGCGCCGTTGTTGTCATTGTCCACGCCCGAGCGGCGCTCGGAGTAGACGACACCGCGCTCGGACTCGATGACCTTGGGGTCGAAGGAGAGCGACTGGAGCCGGTCCTGTTCCAGGTCCAGGATGAGGGGCAGCGCGGAGGCCGGGAACCAGTCCAGGTAGACGGTGACGTCCTCGGAGGTGAAGGCGTTGTTGGAGCCGCCGTTGGCCTCCATGACGCGGTCGAACTCACCGGGGCCGTACTTCTTCGCGCCGTTGAACATCATGTGCTCGAAGAAGTGGGACAGGCCGGTGATGCCGGGGCGCTCGTTGCGGCTGCCCACGCGGAACCAGTTGGCGAGCGCCACGTTGGGGATGTCGTGGTCCGGCCAGACGATGACGGTGAGCCCGTTCTTCAGCGTGCGGGCCTGGATGTCCGAGCCCAGCTTCGCGACGGGGGTGGAGGCGGCTGCGGGCTTCGCGGAAGGCTCGGCGACGGCCTGGGCCCCGGCCTGGGGCGCACCCAGGAGGGCCAGACAGGCGAACCACGACAACGGTGGACGGAACATCCTTGCTCCTGGGGAGGGACCACGGCGGCGCCCGGGAACGGGCGGCCACGCACCCTATTCCAGAAACGCCGCGTGGGTGCGCGGCTCCGGCTCAATCCTCGGGGGTCCCCGCGCCGAAGCGCAGCAGCCCCAGGAGCTGCGTGGGGGACAGCGCGGCCGCGCCGTCCGCCTCGGACAGGAGGCTGTCCGCCAGCTCCCGCTTCTCCGCGTGGAGGGCGAGGATGGCCTCCTCGATGGTGCCTTCGGAGACGAACCGCGACACGGTGACGGGACGCGTCTGCCCGATGCGGTGGGCCCGGTCGGAGGCCTGGTCCTCCACCGCGGGGTTCCACCACGGATCCAGATGGAGCACGTGGTCCGCGCCGGTGAGGTTGAGGCCGGTGCCGCCTGCCTTGAGCGAGATGAGGAAGAGCGCGCCCTCCCCTCGCTGGAAGGCCTCCACGCGGGCCTGCCGCTCCGCCGCGGGCGTCCGTCCATCCAGGTACTGGAACGAAATGCCCCGCGCCTCCAGCGCGTCGCGCACCAGGGCCAGGTGGCGAACGAACTGGCTGAAGACGAGCGCGCGGCCTCCCTCCGCCATCAACTCGTCCACCCGCTCCAGCACGCGCTCCAGCTTGGAGGAGGACAGCCCCGTGTCCGGATCCACCAGGCGGGGATGACAGGCGGCCAATCGCAGTCGGGTGAGCGCGGCCAGCATCTCGAAGCGCTGGTCTCCGCCAGGAGTTCCCTCGCCCAGCCGGGCCAGGGCCGCGAGCCGCACGTCGTCGTACACGCGCCGCTCGGCGTCCGACAGCGTGACGGGCACCACCGTGTCCACGCGCGGAGGCAGCTCGCGCGCCACGTTTGCCTTGGTGCGGCGCAGGAGGAAGGGGCGCACCAGCCGGGCCAGGGACGCGCGCGCATCCGCGTTCCGGTCCCGCTCGATGGGGACGGCGAACCGCGAGTGGAAGGACTCGCGCCCGCCCAGCAGGCCGGGGAACAGCAGGTGGAAGAGGCTCCACAGCTCGGACAGGCGGTTCTCCACCGGCGTGCCGGTGAGCGCCACGCGGGCCTCGGCCTTCACGCCGCGCAGCGCGCGGGCCCGGGCCGTGTCCGGGTTCTTCACCGCCTGCGCTTCGTCCACCACCAGCGTGGCGAAGGTCACATCCGAAAGCTTCGCGGCGTCCCTCGCCAGGAGTCCGTAGCTGATGATCAGCACGTCCCGGGGCCCCAGCCGGGCCGGCAGGGCGTCCCGGTCCGCGTCCTGCCAGACGTGCACGCGCAGCGACGGCGCGAAGCGGGCGGCCTCGCGCACCCAGTTGCCGCGCAGGGACGTGGGCGCCACCACCAGCGCGGGGCCGGCCGCCGCGCGAAACAGCAGCAGGGCCAGCGCCTGGACCGTCTTGCCCAGGCCCATGTCGTCCGCGAGGCACGCGCCCGCGCCCCACGAGGCCAGCCGCGCGAGCCACACGAAGCCCTCGCGCTGGTAGTCGCGCAGCTCCGCCTTCAGGCTCCGGGGCACGCGCACCGCGCGCGCGTGGGCATCACGGATGCGCTTCGCCAGTTGGAGCCAGTCCGGGGGCGCCTGGACGCTCGCGCCCGCCTTCTTCAGCGTGTCCAGCGCGGGCGCCGCCGCGGCGCTCACCTCCAGTCCCTTGCGCCCCGGGTGCGCCACGTCCGCGAGCGGGGTCAGCTGCTCGCGCAGCGCCTCCGTCAGGCGCATCCAGCGCCCCTTCCCCAGCGGGACATAACGCTGGCGGCGGCGCACGGCCTCCAGCAGGACCGCCAGCTCCACGCGCGCGCCCTCCAGCTCCACGCCGCCCTTCGCGCCGAACCAGTCGTGCTCCCGCAGGATCTGGACCCGCACGTTCGAGGTCTCCGGGCGCGTCACGGTCCAGGGCTGCTCCGCCCACTCCACGCGCAGCTCCGGACCCGCGAGCGGCTCCAGCGCCTCCAGCAACTGGAGCGCGTCCTCGGCGGTGTCGCGCGTGAAGTGATACATGCCGGTCGGCAATGACAGACGCGAGAGGAGCGCGTCCGCCTCCTTCCGCTCCGCGTCCAGGTCGCGCCGGACCATGACGCGCTCCTTGTCCCGCTGGCCGCGGACCACGGGAGCGCCCTCGCCCACGGGCTGGGGAGGCGCCTCCGGCAGGGGCCTCACGAGGAGCGAGACCTCCAGCGCGGAGTCCTCCACCGCGCGCAGCCGCGCCAGCAGGCCCGGGCTGGCCTCCACGGGGCGGGGCTCCAGGGCCGGCGGCAGCGCCACCGGGAAGGCCGCCTCCAGCGTGGAGAGGTGCTCCAGGAACGCGCCGCGCTGCCCCTCGGAGACGTAGGTGCCGTGGCGCGCCAGGGATTCGAGCAGGGCCCTTGCGTCGGGGGGCACGGTCACCAGGGTGACCCCCGGCGCGGCGGGCTCGACGAGCAGCCACGGCTGGGAGGTCAGCGGCCCCTCGGGAGGCGGCGTCAGGGCCTCCGCGGTCACGGGGCGCCCGTCCACCGCGGGCCGCAGGCGCAGGGCCTGTCCATCCTGCTCCAGGGCGAAGCCCAGCGACGCCTCCCGCACCCGCGCCGGGGCGTCCGCGCCGCCGGCGATCCGGAGCCGGGGGCTGCGCGCGAGCGACCGCAGCGCCTGGAGCAGCAGCGCGTACGGCGCGCCGCCCCCCATGTCGTCCATGGGCCCGTCGTATATCCCATACATCACCGAGTGCCGCTCCATCCGCTCCCCCGCTTCGAGGAGGGACCAGGCGCGGCGCTCATCCGGGTCCTGGAGCGACGGGAGCAGCTTGCCGCGGTCGTACCCGGCGACGGCATGGCCCTGGGTCAGCCCACCCTTCTTCGAGGGGAAGTGCAGATAGGGCCGGAGCCGCCAGCCGCGCGAGAACTCCGGCTCCAGCCGGAAGGTGACGAAGCGCCCGTCCGCCGGGGCCTCTTCGCGAACCGTCCGCTCCAGGGCGGAGGCCGTCAGCGCGGACAGCAGCTCGCGCCCCGGCGCTTCGAGCAACAGCTCCGCCAGCCGCACGGCGAGTGAGGCCTGTTTCGGCTGCACCAGGAACGCCAGCGCCGCGTCGACGGCGGTCAGGGCATGGGCGCAGGTGGCCTCGGCGTCCCCGGGGCTGCACTGACAGGCCACGCCCGGGCGGCCCTCCATCAGGGCGCGAGGGTCGAGCCCGGCGAAGCCTTCGGCCTGGGCGCTCTCGGAGTGGTGCGTGGGGCGCCACACCGCGAGCTCCGGGTCCTTCACGAGCAGCCGCAAGGGGCGCTCCGCGAGGATGACCGTGGGAACCGGGGACAACGAGCGTGGCAGGGCCTGCTCGCGGATCCGCGCGCGGGCCCGCGTCAGCGCATCCAGCAGCGGGGCGAGGCGGCCATCCGTGGGCGGCGGCAGGGGCTGCGCGGAGGCTTCATGGGCCAGCCCGCGCGACACGCGCCCTGCCTCGTCGCGGACCCACTGCCAGGCGGCCTCCGCGAGCATCTTCTGCTCCAGGGCCGTCGCGCGGCGGAGCTTCGAGCTGCCCTCCAGCGCGTCCACCACCGTGGCCTTGCGCAGCACGGGGAGGACGTGCCGCGTGGAGGGGGCGGACAGCAGGGGCGCCAGCACGGCCAGGGGCACGGCGCGGGCACGTCCGACCTGGTGCTCCACCAGCCACCGCTGGATGTCGACGGGCGTGGAGGGCCGCGCGGGGGCCTCCACGCGGCGCTCGGAAACAGACGGCTGGGACGGAGCAGCGCGCCGCACCTGGAGCCCGGAGGCCTGGAGCCACGCGAGCCCGACCGCGACCGCGTGCGCGCAGACCCCCTCGTCCCAGTACGCGGCGCATTCACACTCGAGCAGCAGCCCCCGGGAGTCGGGGTCCACGCAGAGGGCCGCGTCGAACATGCGCCCGGTGCCTTCCTCGGTGACGGTCCCCCGGACACACTCCTGGGAGGGCGGCCGCACGTCCACCGCCTCCTGAAGGAGCCACCGCCGGGCCTGGGCGAACATCTCCCGGTCGGCCAGCTCCTGGAGATGTTTCCGGGTAATCCGTTGCCGGAGCGAAGAGGAGGACGAGGAAGTGCGGGAGGGCATCGGGTGGGAAACTACCCATGGGGTCGTCCTCCCACGAGCCCTGTCTTCAAGTCGTCACGCCGGAGCCTCCGCGAGTGGACACCCGGCGGCCCGGCGAGCGCTCCCAGCGGACGCTAGGCGCCCAGCACCTGCCGCAGCACGGCCTGGAAGTAGTTCGTGCTGCCGACGTGGCCCGCGTGCAGCTTGGCGGACTGGTGGAGTCGCTGGGCCACGGCCTCGAACTCCGCCTGGCTGACGTCGCGCAGGGACAGGTACAGGCGGGCGGCGGCGCGCAGGTAGGAGAAGAGCGCGTTCTTGTGGTGGCCGTCGGGCCGGCGCGCGAGGTGCCGGTAGAGCTGGGAGAACTCCTGGTCGACCTCCGCGTGGCGGGTGTCGCGGCAGAAGCCGGCGGCGGTGGCCTCGATGAGGAAGAAGAACGGCTCGTACTCCGGGAAGGGAGGCCGGCTGAAGTCAGGGGGCTGCTTGTTCCCGGTCCACAGCGCGGAGATGGGCTGCAGGCGCACGTGGGCGGTGACGTCACCGAAGCGCACGGGCACCTCGTCGCCCACGACCTTCACCTGGCCCTGCTCGTCCCGTTCCACGGGGATGAACAGGCGCATGGGGTCCTCCACCTTCACGCCCGCCTTCTCCAGCTCCGCCACCACGTTCGCGTCCATTGCGTTGATGAACCTCCGGGACACCCATCTACCGCGTCGCGCCCGGATGTGCACCCGGTGCGTCGACCGGGAGGCCCCAGGCCAGCGACAGGGCAAGCCCCATCAGTCCGAGCGGATGGCCAGGAGCGGATCCACCCGGGTGGCCCGGCGGGCCGGGAGCCAGCAGGCCAGCAGCGCCACCGCCCCGAGCAGCGCCGCCACGCCTCCGAACGTGAGGGGGTCGTGGGCCGTGACGCCGTAGAGCTGGCTCTCCAGGACGCGAGCCAGCGCCAGCGCACCCGCGAGCCCCAGCCCGATGCCCGCGCCCGCCAGCAACGCACCGTGCCCCATGACGAGCCAGAGCACATCCGCGGAGCGCGCGCCCAGGGCCATGCGGATTCCAATCTCCCGCGTCTGTTGCGACACCAGATAGGAGATGACGCCGTAGAGCCCCGCCGACGAGAGCACCAGCGCCACGACGGCGAAGCCCCCCAGCAGCCACAGCACCAGCCGCCGCATGCCCAGCGACTGCTCAATGACCTGCTCCATCGTCAGCGCACGGTGGACCGGCACGTCCGAATCCAGCCGCCGCACCACCTCCCGGAGCGCTGGCGTGAGCCCTTCTGGGCCCCCCCCGGTACGCAGCACCAGCACCATCCCGTTGTCGCCCCAAGGCCTGCCGTAGGGGACGTGCAGCTCCGCGAGCGGCACCTTGTCCAGCCCGGCCTGGCGCACGTCGCCCACCACCCCCACGAT